>OMIJ01000072.1 GCA_900299065.1 Hyphomicrobiales bacterium | reverse complement strand
TTGTCTATTCACTGATAAGCGATATGAAAAAGCACTCCAGAATGGAAAATGACATTTAAAATCTCATGCGGGCTAATAGCCTTACTCGTGATCCCTGTTAGGTCACCCTATTCAGCGCGGTCGCCTAATTGGATGAGAGGCGATGGCCAGTGAGAGATTGAAATTACACGCTTACTGCTCGAGCCGGTTGCTTTGACATCACATCCTAGACCACGCGGTTAATACCCTTCGCTTCATTGATGATGCGCAGAGCTTTACAGCTCAGCGCATTCATGCCGAAGAGAAGGGTTCGATGTCTTATTGCAATTCTTTCAGTTTAGTAATTCCCAAGAGATTGAGTGTGAGCTTTTCATAGAATGTTTCGCTCTTTCCCTCTTTGATCTTTTTCAGGAAGTATTTTTCAAAACCTATTTTTGCAGCATGAACCCACTTACCTTGAGATGACCAATTCACATTGCGGGGTGGTATTTGAGGTTGAGCAACAAAGGCTATTCCTGAATCACCAAAATCAGCCAGGCAGACAGCATTCCAAGTAGCAACTGCCTTTGGTTCTTTGCCTCTCAGAAGATCGCCAATATTATGAGCGGTCGCTGTTACCATAGACTCGATCATAAAACCCGTTTTGGGCACACCTACTGGCAGAGCTGTTTTTCCGTGGGGTGCAATCGCAACGCACACGCCAACAGCAAAGATATTTTTGTATTTAGGATTTCTCTGATGCTCATCAATCAGGATAAACCCACGTGGATTCGTTAAGCCCTCAATGCCGTAATGGGCCTCCACGCCTCTGAAAGCCGGCAGAAGCATTGAGAAAGCAAAAGGCAGTTCATGTTTGGCCTTTGTAGAGCCATCCTCATTGACCTCTTCAACAAACATTACATTCGGATCAACCTTATTGACCTTTGTATTGGTCAGCCATTTGATGTGCCTGTCACGCATGGCGCTTTCGAGCATGGATTTGGTATCCCCCACACCATCAAGGCCGAGATGGCCGATATAAGGCTCAGGCGTCACAAACATCATCGGGACCTTATCCCGGACCTTTTGCTTTCTTAATTCTGTTTCAAGAATGAAAGCAAATTCATAGGCAGGCCCATAGCAAGAGGCCCCCTGCACGGCTCCAATAATGACCGGGCCTCCCTTCTTGATCAGCGATTGAACAATGTCCTTGGCTCGCAGGGCATGATCAACATGACAAATGGATGCAGTATTATGCTCAGGTCCAAGGCCTTCGATTTCATCAAAAGCAAGCTCAGGCCCCGTCGCAATGATCAGATAATCATAGCTGAGGGTGGCTCCATCATTGAGTTCAATTTCATTCTTGTCAGGATGGATTCTTTTCGCACCATGAGGGTTAAATGCAATTTTTTTGGCCTTGAACACTGCCGTGAGATCAACTTCAATCTCTTCTTTCTCTCGCCAGCCAACAGCCACCCAGGGATTGGAAGGAACAAAGGAATAATTCGATCCTTTGTTTATAACGGTCAGAGTGTCCTCCGGGCGGAGCTGGTCTTTCATTTCAAAAGCCATGATGCTGCCACCCAGCCCTGCGCCTAATACAATTACATGAGCCATTTGATCCTCTACCTTTCTCTATTTATAAGGATTTACTTTATTAGAGAAATATGATTTAAACAATATATCTTTTGTTTAAGAGTGTATAAAAGTCATAAGGATAATTCCGGGGCCTCTGGATGCTGCCGGTTACCCCTACGCCTCAAAAATCTTCTGAGGGCGATGATTAAAAATAAAAATCTCTCACGACCGGATCAATGGTTTCCTCACTCTTTAAGCTTCGCAAGATTCATCTGTTCAAACGCACTGCAGCTGAATTATTCCTCGCAAGCAGCAGCCCTGATTGAACAGACGCAATAGCGGCTAGCGAAATGCGCTAGCTCTCTTAAGCGATAGTGAGATGAGAACCTGCGGGTAGCCTGGGCCAGCACCGCGCTCTTTGTGTTTCTTTAAATTGTGAATCTTTAAAACATGATATTTTGATAATGAAACTACAGATCAACAGATCAGATCAATAGGTAAAACTACTCCCACTCAATCGTGCCCGGTGGTTTTGATGTTACATCATAGACCACGCGGTTAATGCCCTTCACTTCATTGATGATGCGTGTGGCCGTGCGGCCCAGCACATTCATGTCGAAAGGATAGAAATCTGCTGTCATGCCATCCACCGATGTCACGGCGCGCAGAGCGCAGACATGATCATAAGTGCGTCCATCACCCATCACGCCCACAGTGCGCACTGGCAAGAGCACAGCAAAAGCCTGCCAGATAATGTCATAAAGTCCGGCCTTGCGAATTTCATCGAGATAGATGGCGTCGGCTTTGCGTAAAATATCGAGCTTCTCGCGGGTAATGCCGCCCGGACAGCGGATCGCAAGACCGGGGCCAGGAAAGGGATGGCGACCGACAAAAATCTCTGGCAATCCCAGTTCACGCCCTAAAGCGCGCACTTCATCCTTGAACAATTCACGCAAGGGCTCAACGAGCTTCATATTCATGCGGGCAGGCAGGCCGCCGACATTGTGATGGCTCTTGATCGTCACAGACGGCCCGCCCGTGAAGGACACACTCTCGATCACATCAGGATAGAGTGTGCCCTGGGCGAGAAACTCGGGTGCGCCCTTGCCATCAAGAGCAATCTTCTTGGCCTCAGCCTCAAACACATCAATGAATAATTTGCCGATGATCTTGCGCTTGGTCTCCGGATCGCTCTGCCCCTCCAGCGCACCGATAAAGAGCTCGCTGGCATCCACATGGACCAGCGGAATATTGTAATGATCTCGAAAGAGCGAGACGACATCCTGCGCTTCGCCCTGTCGCATCAGGCCATGATCCACAAAGACGCAGGTCAGTCGCTCACCAATCGCTTCATGGATCAACACAGCTGCAACAGCTGAATCCACCCCGCCCGAGAGTCCGCAAAGCACCCTGCCCGTTCCAACCTGATGCTGAATGGATTTGATCGCCTCACTGCGAAAGGCCGCCATGGTCCAATCAGATTTGAGACCTGCAACCTTATGAACGAAATTGCTGATCAGCTTAGCCCCATCCGGCGTATGCACCACTTCAGGATGAAACATGGTGGTGTAAATGCGACGCGCTTCATCGCTGGCAATAGCAAAGGGCGCATTCTCGCTCACCGCCTTCACGCTAAAGCCCGGCGGCAATTGTGTGACGCGATCACCATGGCTCATCCAGACCGGATAGCTCTTGCCGATCTCCCAAAGGCCGTCAAACAAAGCGCTCTTTTCTTTGATTAAAATGTCGGCGCGGCCAAATTCGGCGGCATGACCGCCTTCAACACGTCCGCCCAATTGTACGGCTGTTGTCTGCTGACCATAGCAGATGGACAGAATGGGCAGGCCTGCTTCAAAGATCTTTTGTGGTGCGCGCGGCGAACCCACATCATTCACCGAAGCAGGACCGCCCGAGAGAATGATCGCCTTGGGGGCAAGCTCGTCAAAGGCCTTTTGTGCCGATTGAAAGGGCGCAATCTCGCAATAGACACCTGCTTCGCGCACACGCCTTGCGATGAGCTGCGTCACCTGTGAGCCAAAGTCGATGATAAGGACTTTATCGTGATGGCTGATAATGTCCTGATGCGCGCCTGTCATCACTGATGTCCTCGCAGCCGTTTGCTATGCAATGCCAATAGCTATGCCTCTGGCACATTGGCAAGAAAGTGTCTTTAGTGGGATTAGGTGAAGTGCCCGAAGCGTGCAAGCCCGCTAGCCGCGGGCTTAAACAGCTAATTCTTGGCCTCTCACCAGAATTCCCGTCCCTCCAGACGTGTGCGCATAAGGACGCAGACGTAAAAGCCATCCGTCCCCGCCGAATAGGGCGAGAAGCGCAGACCCGCGCCATGCTTTGAGGCAAAGCGGGCCAGATCCGGCAATTCTGCCCGCCGGCAAATATGGGCGGCATCAAGCGGGGAATAATCCTCATTGCGCTGGAGAAAGGCCTTGATCTGGTCTTCATTCTCTTCGCGCAGCACAGAACAGGTCACATAGACCAAAGCCCCGCCATGTTTCACATAGGTGGATGCGCGGTCCAATATTTCCGCCTGCTCCTTGGTTCTCTGCTCTAAAGCGCCGGGACGTGTTCGCCATTTGGCATCGGGATTGCGCCGCCAAGTGCCCGTGCCTGTGCAGGGGGCATCCACAAACACAATGTCGCATTTTCCTGACAAATCGCTTAAAATGTCAGCAGAGCCGCGCGGCGCCCTTACCTGTACATTGCGCACCCCTGCCCGCTCAAGCCTTGGATAGATGGGCATGAGCCGACGACCATCGACATCGGTCGCATAGATCTGGCCTTTCTGATCCATGCCCGCGGCCAAGGCCAATGTCTTGCCGCCTGCTCCAGCGCAAAGATCGAGAACTTGCATGCCAGGCTTGGCAGCCGCCAAAAGCGCCGCCAATTGGGAGCCCTCATCCTGCACTTCGATCAGGCCCTTGGCATAGGCTGGTTCCGCCATCAAAGCCGGGCCGCGTCCATCCGCCCCGATCTGTAATCTCAGCCCAATGGGAGATAAAGCTGTCTCTTCAGGTATTAGGTGAGAAATACTTTTTAAGGCATTATTTCTATTTGTCTTTGCGACATTGACCCTGAGATCAACGGGAGCTCGCAAGGAGAGCGCGCGCCCCTCTTCAACCGCCTCATCACCAAAGGCGGCAGCAAAGGATGCGGCAAGCCATTCGGGATAATCCCCACGCACATGATCAGGCGCAGAGCTGAGATTATCAGCCTCGAGCCGGCTGATTTCTGCGTCTTCCAAAACAGAAGGAGAATGGGGAGCAGCATTGAACAATTGGCTGATCGCTTCGACATCAAGCCCGCGAGCCATTTTCAATGCGCCTAGCATAATCGCTCGCGGTTCATGCGAGCCCATGATCCAGCCAGCCGAGGCTTTGACGCGCAAGGCATCATGCACAAGGGCCGATATAGCCGCTCTGTCCTTTGAGCCCGCGAAGCGATGCGCAACGCCCCAATCCTTCATCGCATCCTGAGCCGGACGACGCAGGCTGTCGATCTGACCCAAAATTTCAATGGCTGAGGCAATTCGGGCACTGGGCGTCATGAAACAATTCCATACTAAAAAGCAGTTCTCAAAGATGAGAATACAAAAGGGATTGTGGGAGGCTGACTAGCCGCCCATGGGATAATTCGGGCTTTCGCGGGTAATGGCCACATCATGCGCATGGCTTTCCCGCAAGCCCGCACTGGAAATGCGGACAAATTGCGCTCTGGACTGGAATTCCTGCATATTTGACGCGCCCACATAGCCCATGGCTGCCCGCAAGCCTCCTGCCAATTGATGCAGAACAGAGCCGACCGGGCCCTTGTAAGGCACTTGTCCCTCGATTCCTTCTGGCACCAGCTTGAGACTGTCCTTGATATCCTGCTGGAAATAGCGATCTGCAGACCCGCGCGCCATAGCTCCGACCGATCCCATGCCACGATAGGATTTGAACGAACGGCCCTGATAGAGAAAGACTTCGCCCGGGCTTTCCTCCGTGCCAGCCAGCAATGAGCCAATCATTACGCAATCCGCGCCAGCTGCCAAAGCCTTGGCCATATCGCCCGAATATTTAATGCCGCCATCACCAATCACCGGTACATCGGCCTTGCGGGCCGCTTCGGCAGCCTCAATGATCGCAGTGAGCTGGGGCACGCCAACACCTGCGACAATACGAGTAGTGCAGATAGAGCCGGGGCCAATGCCAACCTTGATCCCATCCGCGCCAGCATCAATCAGCGCCTTGGCGCCTTCAGCTGTGGCGACATTGCCGGCAATGATCGAGACCTTATTTGTCGTGCGCTTGATCCGCGCCACCTGATCGAGCACCATTTGCGAATGGCCATGCGCGGTATCCACCACAACGCAATCCACACCTGCATCAATCAGCATGAGCGCGCGATCAAAGCCCTTATCGCCCACAGTGGACGCAGCAGCTACACGCAAGCGACCCTCTGAATCCTTACAGGCATGAGGATGCAAAGTCGCCTTTTCCATGTCCTTAACCGTAACCAGACCCACGCAGCGAAAATCATCATCAACGACCAACAGTTTTTCGATCCTGTGTTGATGTAATAAACGGCGCGCCTCATCCTGGCCGACACCCTCACGGACAGTGATGAGCTTCTTGGTCATCAATTCCGAGACTGGCTGCAGCGGATTATCAGCAAAGCGCACATCGCGATTGGTCAGAATGCCAACCAATTTAGCCGGTCTGCCACTGGGTCCGCGCTCGACAACCGGAATGCCCGAAATGCCATATTGCTTCATCAGGCTCAAAGCATCGGATAAGGTCTCATCTGGGAAAATAGTGATCGGATTCACTACCATGCCGCTTTCAAAGCGCTTGACCCGGCGAACCTCCTCAGCCTGTTCCTCAGGCTCCAGATTGCGATGGATCACGCCAATCCCGCCCGCCTGAGCCATGGCGATTGCCAGCCGGGATTCTGTCACAGTATCCATTGCAGAGGAGACAATCGGTAAATTGAGCGAAATCGTCCGCGTTAGCCGGGAGCGAATGTCTACCCCGCTGGGCATGACGAGCGAATGGCCTGGCCGCAGCAGAACATCATCGAAAGTCAAAGCTTCGGGGAATAAAGATATGGTCATGACGGGCCAACTCCGCACGATTCAGCCCAAAAGGCCAAATAAAAGAAAAAATGCAGCCGACTCGCTGCAAATCCAAGGTTGACGCTGGCTCTTAGCACTTTTGGCCGATCAGGCCAAGCAATCTTATGAGGCTCATTCTCCTATTTGTCTGGATGAAGAGAGGAAAAGCCCCCTCACTTCTTACTCACGGCCGAGCCCACAAATCCGCCCAGCACGGCGCCGCCCACCGCACCTGCTGCTGTTCCCAGGGCCTTATTCTTTTTGCCAGCCAGCTTATTGCCTGCAATACCACCTGCAACGGCACCGCCAACTGCACCAATATTGCGGCCTGTTGCGATTGAGCCAATCGGTGTGCGATCAACTGCGCTGCCCAATGCACCGCCAACTACACCTCCGCCTAGAACGCCCGCTGCTGTCCCCAGCGCTTTATTTTTCCCGCTCATTTGATTGCCTAAGACGCCGCCCGCTACAGCGCCGCCCACAATGCCAATATTCTGACCAGTGAGAAGATCTTCAGCCTGTGCGGGTTGTGTGATCAGCAGGCTTGTCGAGGTGATCAGAAATGCGCTGGTGATGCACATTGCACTCAATGATTTGCTGCTGATCCATTTGCTTTTTTGCGGGCTATCGGCTGATGCACAGCAGGACATCAAAGCTGATCCGGAATGACAAACAGAAAGACGCTTGAACATAACACCCTCACTTCACAATCATCAGATGCCTGATGATGTAAGGCTGCGCCGAGAGTCTAAAAAAAGTGTTAGTGGATTAAGCTTAATGACCTGCAAAATTGCTTCGTCTCGCAACACATCAGCTTGAGACTAGCATCGATTATCTTCACAGGATACATTCAGAAATTGATGTCATTCAATTGATAGATCTTATCAATCTATCATTGGGTGCTATCTCAATCTCTGTCCGCATCAGAGCCACGAAAGCCAGTCGCGAGTACATAGAGTTCAGCTGAACCTGCACGACTTGCTGCGGGTTTGACATGGCGTACCGTCGCGAAACTGCGCTTGAGCAGAGTGAGTAGTTGGCCTTCTGTGCCGCCTTGAAACACTTTGGCCACAAAGAAGCCGCCCGGCGCCAGAACATCACAGGCAAAATCGACTGCCAGTTCGACGAGACCAACAATGCGCAAATGATCAGTCTGTCTATGCCCTGTGGTATTGGCCGCCATATCCGACAACACACCGTCTGCTTTGCCGCCTAACATGGCTTTCAATCGATCAGGGGCATCATTATCGAGAAAATCCATCACAGTGAATTCAACGCTAGCCATGGGTTCAATCTCAAGCAGATCAATACCTATGACCCTGCCGCGTCCTTCTTGAGATTTCACGCGGCGCGCAGCAATCTGTGACCAGCCGCCGGGCGCTGCGCCAAGATCAACAATCTTCTGCCCCGGTTGGAGCAATTTATATCGGTCATCAATTTCCAACAGCTTGTAGGCCGCACGCGAGCGATAACCATCGCGTTTGGCTTGCGCAACATAAGGATCATTGAGCTGTCGCTCCAACCAGATAGTTGAGGACAATGATCTTTTACGTGCTGTCTTCACGCGAACCTTTAAGCTGCCATCGCGGCCAGCCTTGCTGCTGTCCTTGGCCATATTACCTCTGCTCTGTCGGCTCGACCCAAACGCCATCGGCGTGCATCAATTGCATTAATATGCCTTCACGTAAGCCGCGATCAGCAATGCGGATACGCTGGGTGGGAAAAGCCTGACGAATGGATTCAAGAATAGCGCAGCCGGCTAGAACGAGATCCGCCCTCTCAGGGCCAATACATCCATTGGCAGCTCTTTGCTCATAAGACATAGCACGCAATCGATTGGTGGCTTTGATAGTTTCCTGATCCGACATCCAAAGACCATCGACACGCCGACGCTCGTAACGCAGCAGACCCAGATGCACACCTGCCAATGTCGTGACTGTTCCCGATGTCCCCAGGAGATGAAAATGATGATTGCGGGGCTCCTGCCCGACAATGTCCACAAAGGGTTTCAGATTATCATCGACATAAGCGACCATGGCTTGAAAGGATTCTGCGGTCACATTGCGGCCGCCGAATTTTTCTGCGAGCGAGACCACTCCTAAAGTCAGCGAGGTCCAGTGGCGCACGCGCTCACGCATATTTTGTTCAGGCCCTGTGCCCGATTTGCGCAATTGATCAAGCCAGACGATCTCGGATGACCCGCCGCCAATATCAAACAATAGGACAGAATTGGCTGCCGGATCTGCCAGAGAGGCGCAACCCGCAGCAGCTAGATGCGCCTCGGTCTCGCGATCCACGATCTCCAGATTGAGCCCAATCTCTTGTTTGACGCGCTCGATGAATTCCACACCATTGGCGGCCGCTCGACAGGCTTCCGTGGCAATCAGACGGGCCCTTGTCACCCCTTTATTGTCCAATTTCTCACGGCAGATGGAAAGGGCCGACAGGGTTCGCTCTATCGCCTGGTCGGACAAGCGCCCATTAGCCGTCAGGCCCTCGCCCAATCTGACAATCCGAGAGAAGGAATCGACAATTCGCAATCCCTCGCGTGAAGGACGGGCAATCAAAAGTCGACAATTATTCGTGCCAAGATCAAGCGCAGCATAGGTCGCGGACGCAGGTCGACCGCCCCTATATCCAGAATTAGGTGTGGATGAGGCATAACCATCTGCAGCAGGCGCAGCATTCGCAGACGCGTCTGCGAGGCCCTGCCCCTTTGGCGCGCTGAATGCGTCTCTCGACGACAATAGAAACTCCATGGCACCCGACATGAGTAAGCACGCGGGCGACTTTCAACATAATGTAAGCATTTCGTCACCAGAATGCCAAGCAGAACTGCATTTTTCTCGGCCCAAGGGTAATAAAAGGCGAAAGGCTCAGTTGCATGGATGCAAAATATCCGTATAAGAGCCTTTCTGACAGCTCCGGCCGGGGGCTGAACGGAAGACCCATATTCGATCAACAGAATAAAGGGTAAGGCTCTGAGCCTGGCTTCCCGTGTTCCCGCCTTCGATTTGATACCGTCGGGCCTTTCTCCGGGCTCGAAGGGCTCCGCGCCGGATCTGGGACTAGAAACGAGAAAGGTAATCCCATGGCTCTCTATGAGCACGTTTATATGGCTCGTCAGGATGTGACCGCCCAACAGGTGGAAGCTTTGACTGAGCAATTTAAGGCCATTATCACCGCTGGCGGTGGCAAGGTCGGCAAGGTCGAATATTGGGGCGTCAAATCCCTGGCCTTCCGCATCAAGAAGAACCGCAAGGCGCATTTCACCCTGATCAACATCGATGCCCCCTCGGCTGCCGTCAAT
>OMIJ01000071.1 GCA_900299065.1 Hyphomicrobiales bacterium | reverse complement strand
GGACGCAACATCGCCGCCCATTTTGGCTATCTGGCGCACCAATGTGGCCGTCACATGGCGCACGGCAGGAGAGGCAGGTACAAAGATTGTTTTGATCTGCGGCGCCATAATGCCATTCATACCTGCCATTTGCATTTCATAATCGAAATCCGTGCCATCCCGAAGGCCACGCAGCATGAGGCTTGCACCATTTTGCTTTGCTGCATCAACCGCAAGACCGGAAAAGCCGACCACTTCAATTTCGAACTGCCCCTTTTGAATGAGACTGGCGCAGACCTCTTTGATCAACGCAGCCTTCTCATCCAGAGTAAAGAGCGATGTCTTGCCAGGATGCTGGCCAATGCCAATCACAAGGCGATCGCACAAAGAACGAGCGGATTGTATTACATCGAGATGGCCATTGGTGATCGGATCAAAGGAACCTGTATAGAGGGCGGTACGCAGCATGATCTCTACTCCCTCTCATCAAACAGACAGAAAGGCCTTGATGCGGTCAAACACTCTGGCCGTCATCGGCTTCATCATGACTTTCGTCTTCGGAAATCCGCTCAACCGAGACCACATGTTCATCGGCAGCAGTTTTGAACACGATCACACCCTGCGTCGAGCGACCCGCAACGCGAATGCCATCAACGGGACATCTGATCAACTGGCCGCCATTGGTGACAAGCATAATGCCATCGCTGTCTTCGACCGGGCTTGCAGCAACCAGATGACCATTACGCTCATTAACCACCATAGCGACAATGCCTTTGCCACCACGTCCCGTGATGCGATATTCATAGGAAGATGTGCGCTTGCCATAGCCATTTTCTGAAATGCAGAGAATGATCTGTTCCCTTGCCGACATTTCGCCATAGCGCTCCATCGACAAATGATCAGAGCCAATGCTTTCAGGCAGATTGACAGGCGTTTCATCAATGGCGCCTTCCTCCGGCGCTGTCTCGCCAGCCACGGCGCGACGGCGACGCAAATAGGCCTCGCGCTCTTCTGGCGTCGCATCGGAGTGACGCAAAATGGCCATGGAAATCACACGATCCCCTGCCGCCAGATTGATACCACGCACACCCATCGAAGTGCGCCCCTGGAACACGCGCACTTCTGGCACGGGGAAGCGGATACATTGACCCAAAGCTGTGGTGAGCAATACATCATCGCCTTCCGTGCACATTTGCACATCAACGATGGATTCACCCTCATCCAGTTTCATCGCAATAATGCCATTGCGACGTACATCTGCAAAATCCGACAATTTATTACGACGCACTGTGCCGCTTGTCGTAGCAAACATCACATCAAGATTTTCCCATGTCGCCTCATCTTCCGGCAGCGGCATGATTGTGTTAATGCGCTCGTCATTATCAATCGGCAAAAGATTGACCATGGCCTTACCCCGCGCTTGCGGGGCAGCTAAAGGCAGTCGCCAAACCTTTTCCTTATAGACTTGGCCCTTTGAAGAAAAGAATAGAACGGGCTGATGTGTTGAGGCGACGAACAGCCGAGCCACAAAATCTTCTTCACGCGTCTGCATGCCCGAGCGGCCCTTGCCGCCACGTCTTTGCGCTCGATAAGTGGACAGCGGCACGCGCTTGACATAGCCGGCATGACTGACCGTCACCACCATATCTTCGCGCTGGATCAGATCTTCATCCTCAAGATCAGAGGTCGATTCCAGAATGCTCGTGCGGCGTGGTGTAGCGAAAGCCGTCTTCACCTCAGCCATTTCATCCTTAATGATCGACATCACTCTTGCGCGTGAACGCAAGATATCAAGATAATCAGCAATCTCGGCCGCAAGCTTGTTGAGCGCTTCGGCAATTTCTTCACGTCCTAAAGCCGTCAGGCGTTGCAGACGCAAATCGAGAATGGCTCTCGCCTGCGTCTCCGACAAACGATAAGTGCCATCCTCATGCAAAGAATGATGCGGATCAGCAATCAGCGCAATTAAAGGCGCCATGTCACGCGCGGGCCAATCGCGCGCCATCAGGGCATTGCGCGCGGTCGCAGCATCAGGCGAAGTACGGATCAGATGAATGACTTCATCAATATTGGCAACGGCAATGGCAAGACCCACTTGCACATGCGCACCATCCCGCGCCTTGCCGAGTAGATATTTCGTGCGCCGTGTGACAACTTCCTCGCGGAAATCGACAAAGGCGACGAGAAAATCCTTCAGATTGAGCATTTCAGGCCGCCCGCCATTCAGCGCAATCATATTGGCGCCAAAGGAGGATTGCATGGCCGTATAGCGCCATAATTGATTGAGCACGACATCAGGCACAGCATCGCGCTTGATCTCAATGACAATGCGCATGCCATCGCGATCCGATTCATCGCGCAGATCAGATATGCCCTCAATGCGTTTATCGCGCACCAATTCGGCAATCTTCTCAATCAGACTGGCCTTGTTCACCTGATAGGGAATTTCCGTGACAATGATCGCCTGACGATCCTTACGAATCTCTTCAATCTCATATTTGGAGCGGATCAAGATCGAGCCGCGCCCCGTATGATAGGCCGAGCGTATACCGCCGCGCCCGAGGATCGCACCGCCTGTTGGAAAATCAGGACCCGGCACAATCTGATTGATTTCATCAATCGTGATTTCAGGCCGATCCATCAGGGCAAAGACGGCATCAATCACTTCACCAAGATTATGCGGCGGAATATTGGTAGCCATGCCAACCGCAATGCCACCAGCCCCATTGACAAGAAGATTAGGAAAGCGCGCCGGCAGAACCGTCGGCTCCATATCCTTGCCATCGTAATTGGGCTGGAAATTGACCGTCTGTTCTTCAATGTCCTGCAAGAGCGACAACGCCACTTTGGCAAGACGGGATTCCGTGTAACGCATAGCCGCTGGCGGATCACCATCCACCGATCCAAAATTGCCCTGCCCGTCCACTAAAGGCAGACGCATGGAAAAAGGCTGCGCCATGCGCACCAGCGCATCATAAATCGATTGGTCGCCATGGGGATGATATTTACCCATCGCATCGCCAACAGGCCGCGCCGATTTCACATAGGATTTATCGGGACGAAAGCCGCTCTCATACATTGTGTAGAGAATGCGCCTATGCACGGGCTTGAGACCATCGCGCACATCAGGCAGAGCGCGGCTTACAATCACGCTCATAGCGTAATCGAGATAGGAACGCTTCATCTCGTCGGTAATTGAAACCGGACGAATGTCTGAATCAGGTCCAATCGGCGTGTCTGATGATGTTTTGTCGGTCAAGGAAAGGCAAATCCCTAAAAGGAATCACTCAAAGATGATCCCCCAATTGAGCCTTTGGAGGGGTCTCCGTCAACCCCCTTGACCCTGTTATTCAGCTAATAAATTCAATAGCTTAGAAGTAAAGCGGCGGAACAAGCCGGTTGTCCTTGCCTTGTCGGGCCAACCCGCGGTGTGAGGGGCCTTTTTAGCCCCTGAAAAGCAGATCCTGACAATTAAAAGGGAATGTCATCATCGATCTGAGCCGCCACCCGCCCCTGAGATGAGGAGCCCTGCTTTTCCATCGGCGAAGAACGACCAAAACTGCCGCCTGAACCGGATGAAGAGCCTATGGAACCGCGATCCTCCCCTGCCCCGGCACCACCGCCCCGGCTATCGAGCAAGGTCAGCTCGCCACGGAAACGCTGCAACACAACTTCTGTTGTCTTGCGTTGATTGCCGTCCTTGTCAGTATATTCGCGCGTCTGCAATTGGCCTTCGAGATAGATTTTCGAGCCTTTTTT
>OMIJ01000070.1 GCA_900299065.1 Hyphomicrobiales bacterium | reverse complement strand
TTTGGCAATCAATATTACCGCACCAAGGGCGGCAAGATTGATCCAGCCCTTGGTTTTGAGCGCCGTTGGGTGATTTTTGCTGGTCAAACGGATGCATCTAATGTGCCCCCCGGCTGGCATGGCTGGCTGCATCACACTTTTGAGACGCCTCCCAGTGCTGAAAATTATCAGGCCAAAGACTGGGAAATGCCACATCAGGCCAATCAAACAGGCAGCAGTGCCGCCTACCGGCCACAGGGCTCGACGCTCCGATCAGCCAAGCGCCCCCCTGCAACTGGCGATTATCAGGCCTGGTCACCCGGTCAGTAAGGCCCGATAGTCGGCGCCCGCGCTGATTTCTTCATGTCCGCCCTGATTTCGCCAAGTCTTTTGTCTATCGAAAGCAAATGGTAAATATTTGTCGGCCATATAAACGCACATGGATTAAGGCCTGGGTGGAATGATACTGAGCCATAAAACCCGATCATCATATGCCGCATGCCGCGGCTGGAGCGGTGTTTTCGCCCTGGCTTTGACGACTCTTCTGTGTTCCGCAGGATCAGGCTTCGCCGATTACATCAAACATCCTATGGCCGTTTTTGCTGGTCTGGATAAGGTCACTGGCCGCATCATCAGTTTTGAAGTCTCTATTGATGAGACAGTGCAATTTGGCTCCTTGCAGATCACGCCGCGGGCCTGTTTCACGCGCCCGCCAACCGAAGCGCCGCTTACAGATGCTTTTGTCGAAGTCGACGAAGTCTCAGCCAGCAATGAATATAAACGCATCTTCTCCGGCTGGATGTTTGCGGCCAGCCCGGGCCTTCATGGCATTGAGCATGCAGTCTATGATGCCTGGATGACGGATTGCAAAGGCGGGGTGGAAATCGTCAAAGTCGCGCCAGAGGCGACGGTCGATCCAAAGGAAGCAGAATTTGTCAAATCCCTCGGCGGTGCACCTGTTACACAAGCCAATCGAGGCAATGCTGGTCGCGATGCTGTTACGCCACCCAAGGCGAATACGAATTCCAATGGCTTTATCGAGGTTGGCGCTGCACCGGGCATGGCTAATCGGCCGCAAGCCAATGACGTGCGGCCGAATGACTTAAGGCCTGCCACTAATCCCAATTCTCGGCCCATTACGGCTGTGACGCCTCCAACCAATCAGGCCTTTACACAGCCCTCGCGCCCCAATGCGCAAACCCCTGCAAATCAAACAGCGCCTCAGGATGATATTTTGCGCCCGCCCGGACTGGTGGGGCAGGCCAATTCCAATGCTCGCCCGCAACAGGCGCCTAATACAGGCGCCAATCGCGGCGCCCCTTCGCGCAGTTTCTTCCCAACAGTCGCTCAGCCCTGATCGTCTAAAATTCGATCGCATGAGAGGCGGGTGTGCGCGCCAAAATCAGGGCCTCTGCGCCTGACAAGGTGAGCTTTGGCGACCAAGTGGCAACATCCGCACTTGCTCCAAGGGCTGATCGCAAAGCGGTGAGAAAATCCTCGCGCTTGATCTCGAGAGCACCCAGCGATTCCAGATGCGGCGTGGTGAATTGTGTATCTAGCAATTGATAATGACCACGCTTCAATCTTGCGATGAGATGGACAAGAGCAACTTTCGAGGCGTTTGGCACCAGATGAAACATGCTTTCACCAAAGAAAGCAGCTCCAAGGGCAACACCATAGAGTCCGCCTACGAGTTGATCCTGGTCATCATAGGTTTCAATCGTATGGACAAAACCCTGCTGGAAGAGCTCGGTATAAAGATCACGAATGGTTTGATTGATCCAGGTCTCGTCCTGGCGTTGGGGATTTCTGGAACATGCGTCGATGACGCCTTCAAAATCATGATCAACTCTGATTACGAAGCGATCAGAGCGCACTTGCTTTGCAAGGCTCGATGAAATGATAAGGCCATTGAGAGGAAATACGCCACGCTCTTCAGGATCAATCCAGAGCAGATCCGGATCTTCCGCACTTTTGGCCATCGGAAAAACCCCAATGGAATAGGCGCGCAGAATCAATTGAGCTGTCAGTTCGCGACGCGGGCGTTTGGCTTGCATGGATTAAGACTGTCACAAATGGACAGAGCGTCAAGCAGGGACTTTCTGTCAGTCGATTTGGCGCTTAATCTTCAACAATACTGGCCTTCTCCACATTGGCTTTTGGCTTGGCGCTCTTCAACACAACGGGACGCATTAAGAAAGAGGGGACATGGTCGCCAAGGCCCAAAACGGGTGGATCATTATCTTCTTGCCGGTGATGACGACGATCGCGCGGATTATTGCGATCCTGACGCGGCGTTTAATCCCGGGCCATTGGTCGCTCGCGGCGCGACGGTCTTTCAGACACATTCGCGGCAGACATAGCAGCAAACCCTTCATCAGAGGGTTGCACTGAATGATCGGAGCTTTGCTCATCTAATCTTGCGTGACGCGGTATTCTCTCGCGGCGCTGATCGCTATGGCCTTTGTCCCGTTGCGGTCTGTCTAAATTGCGCTCCGAACCTCTGCTGCGCTCACCGCGACGATTGCGACCTGAGCTGCGGCCCCGATCAGAATCTCTCTCTTCGCCATCAGCGCTGAGGTCGGCGAAAGCATGGCCTTCCAGCCAATCGATCTTTTTATGAGTCAGCTTTTCAATGTCACTGAGATATTTCTCATCTCCACGTGTCACAATGGTCAAAGCTGTGCCCGATTTACCGGCTCTACCCGTGCGTCCGATGCGATGCACATAATCTTCCGAATGGGTCGGAATATCAAAATTGAAAACATGGCTGACATCGGGAATGTCGAGCCCGCGTGCGGCAACATCCGAACAAACCAGGAGACTGACTTCCCCAGTCTTGAACGCGTCCAGCGAAACCATACGCGCCCGTTGATCCATATCGCCATGCAAAGCGCCAGCAGAAAAACCATGCTTAGTGAGGGATTTGTGGAGAATAGCGACATCGCGCTTGCGATTGCAGAAGATGATCGCATTTTTGAAATTTTCAGCCTTGCGCAACAATTGCCGCAAGGTCTCCCGCTTGCTGCCGCCACCATGCGACGCAACAAGACCTTGGGTGATATTTTCCGAGGCCGAGGAGGGGCGCGAGACTTCGACACGCACGGGGTTTTGCAGGAAGGTTTCCGTCAGACGGGTGATTTCCGGCGGCATGGTTGCCGAGAAAAACAAGGTTTGTCGTGTGAAGGGAACCAGTTTGCAAATACGTTCAATGTCGGGAATGAAACCCATGTCGAGCATGCGATCAGCTTCGTCGATCACCAGAATATCAATGCCTGTGAGTAGCAGCTTGCCCCTGTCAACAAAGTCCAGCAAGCGACCGGGAGTTGCGATCAGCACATCAGCGCCGCGCATGATTTTGGCTTCCTGATCGCCAAAAGAAACACCACCAATGAGCAAGGCAACATTGAGCTTGTGATTGACGCCGTATTTCTCAAAATTCTCTTCGACCTGCGCTGCCAATTCTCGGGTAGGTTCCAGAATGAGCGTGCGTGGCATGCGTGCCCTTGCCCGACCTGTTTCAAGACGCGAGAGCATGGGCAAGGTAAAAGCTGCGGTCTTGCCAGTGCCAGTCTGCGCAATGCCAAGAATATCGCGGCCCTTCAGCGCGTGGGGGATAGATTGGGCCTGAATGGGGGTGGGGCGTGTATAGCCGGAGGCTGTGACCGCCTGCAGGACTTTTTCACTGAGTCCAAGTTCTTCGAATGTCATTATAAGATGTGTTCCAGCGCAACGGGTTGTCCACGTCGCAAGCCGCGCGTCCAATTTGAGGAAGAATACGCAAGCTGATTTGCTGCGAAACAGATGCCGGGCCCGCGCGAGCCGCATGAGCACCCGGCTCACACATAGGCCTTATTACAGGAATGTCAATGTGACCTTTCCTGCCCTAGCTGGATCTTGACGATTTATTCGCCCTATTGCGGTCGTCCCAGACAGGGATCCAGAATGACATTTTTGGCCGCTTGCTCAGGAATTGAGGCAACGGGGAGATAATCATATCGAGGAACGGTCTGGCCCTTTGAGATGTTCGCATTCAGGGCCATTTTCTGCGTCGACCCATTCTGGGGCTTGGCGGCTAAATTCAGGGCCATTTGCTGATTGGCCTTGTCCAGTCGGCTTTCCTTGACATAGCCATCAAGACTTTTGGTGACAATGAAACCAAAACCACAAAACAACACCACGCCATAAATAAGTTGTGAGACAATACTATCCGCAGTCGAAAATTCAGACAGGCGCATGGGGCATCCACATTGATCAATGAGAACATTGTGAAGGAGGGGTGTAAAACTTCAGTTAACCATGCTGGGATTCACCCTCTGTCAGATCAGAGGCTTTGGCTTCTGGCATCATGCGCAGCATTAAATGGTCCTTGAGCCAGAATTGATGCCATGCCGCAGCTAGAATATGAACCGCTGCAATACCCATCAGGACATAGGCGAGAATTGCATGGGACTCATCTGCCGGGCGGATCACTGAGCGTGTCGATGGCATGAGTTGAGGTATGGCAAAGGCACCAAAATCAACGCCTCGACCCCGAGCGAATATATTGATGAGACCCGAAATGCTCACAATCACCATCAGCGCATAAAGCAACCAATGGGCAATATGGGAGGCGCGCTCGACCCATGGCGCTGTGCCCTCTGGCAGGGGCGGGGGCTTATGGCCGATGCGCCAGAAGATACGTGCAAGTAAGAGAATAGTGGTGGCTATGCCAATGGCGGAATGTAGATTGACCCACCACGCCTTCGTCTCGCGCGGCATATCATCAATCAATGCGCCTTGAACCGCTAGAAAGATCACCAGCGCCGCAACGCTCCAATGAAACAGAATGGAAATAATCGAATAACGAACAGAAGCATTGGACATGATATGGCCTTAGCGGGTGAGTCAGATTTGTAATTGAGCCAAGATTAGCTGCGGTCAAGCTAAGCTCCTAATGAACAAATTGTCATCTTCAGCTCAAATATCGACGAGATCAGTTTCGGCAGCAAAAGAGGCACGTTCCTGAATAAAGGCAAAACGCAGCTCCGGTTTATTGCCCATCAAGCGTTCAACCGAATCCTCAGTTGCCTCGCGATCATCGGCCGGTATCACGACTTTGAGCAGTGTGCGCTTACGTGGATCCATGGTTGTTTCTTTAAGTTGTGCTGGAAGCATCTCTCCTAAGCCTTTGAAGCGACTTACTTCAATCTTGCCTTTTCCAGTAAAGAATGAGCGGGTCAATTCGGCTCTATGGGCCTCATTGCGCGCATAAGTGCTCTTTGTTCCTTGCGTCATTTTGAACAAGGGTGGAACCGCCAGATAAAGATGACCGCCCTCAATCAGCTTAGGCATTTGGCGATAGAAAAAGGTGATCAGCAAAGAGGCAATGTGGGCACCATCAACATCTGCATCCGTCATGATGATGATGCGGCCATAACGCAATTCGCCCTCGCGGTAATGCGAGCCCGTACCGCAGCCCAATGCTTGAACAAGATCGGCCAATTGCTGATTGCCAGCCAGCTTGTCCCGCGTGGCATGGGCGACATTGAGGATCTTGCCACGCAAAGGCAAAATCGCCTGAGTGGCCCGATCGCGCGCCTGTTTGGCTGAGCCGCCAGCCGAGTCCCCCTCGACGATGAACAGCTCTGTGTCCTGCATTACATTGCTAGTACAATCGGCCAGCTTGCCTGGCAGACGCAATTTGCGCACCGCAGTCTTGCGGGCGACATCCTTTTCAGCCCGCCGGCGCAGACGCTCTTCAGCTCGCTCAATCGCCCAATCAAGCAATTTATTGGCCTGAGAGGGCGAGGCGGCCAGCCAATGGTCGAAGGCATCGCGCACCGATGTTTCAACGATTTTGGTAGCCTCACTTGTCATCAGACGGCTTTTGTTCTGCCCCTGAAACTCGGGCTCGCGCAGAAAGACCGAAATCATACCCGCGCAATTGGCCATAATGTCATCTGAGGTGACGGCAGAGGCGCGTTTGGCCTGGCCAATACGCTCGGCATGATCTTTTAATGCGCGCGAAATGGCGTTCTTCAGCCCAGTTTCATGCGTGCCGCCATCAGGCGTGGGAATGGTATTGCAATAAGAATGGATGAAACCATCATCGCCCGCCAGCCAGCTCAGCGCCCATTCCAGCGAGCCGTGACCACCGGTCTTGTCAATCTTGCCCTGAAAAATCTGATCAGTGACAAGATCTTTGCCTTCAATCTCCTGCGCGAGATAATCTTTGAGGCCGCCGGGGAAACGTAAAACGGCTTCGGTCGGGATCGGACTATCTGCTCCCAGCAGTTCGGGAGCACAATACCAGCGAATTTCAACGCCGCCGTATAGATAGGCCTTGGACCTGCTCATGCGGAATAAGCGGGCGGGGGAGAATTTGGCACTCTTGCCAAAGATTTGTGGGTCAGGCCGGAAGCGCACTTTGGTGCCGCGCTTATTGGGGGCCTTGCCCACAACAACAAGTTTGGTGATTGGCAGGCCGCGCTCAAAAACCTGACGATAATGGGTCTGATCGCGCACCACATCGACTTCTAGCTTTTCAGACAGAGCATTGACGACGGAAATACCCACGCCATGCAAGCCGCCTGAAGTCTGATAGGCACCAGAATCGAATTTACCACCCGCATGAAGTGTAGTCATGATCACTTCAAGCGCAGATTTTTTAGGAAATTTTGGATGAGGATCGACAGGAATGCCGCGGCCATTATCCGCCACACTCAACCAGCCATCGGCCTCAACACGCACATCAATCCATTGCGCATGGCCCGCAACTGCTTCATCCATGGAATTGTCGAGCACTTCAGCATAAAGGTGATGGAGCGCTGCTTCATCCGTCCCGCCAATATACATGCCGGGACGACGCCGGACGGGCTCCAGCCCTTCCAGCACTTCGATAGAGGAGGCATTATATTCCTTGTCTACCATTTCACCCTGAGCTTTCTTTTGTCAGGTTGAGGATGGTCTGCTGAATGGGCAGGCCGGGCGCCGCTTCAAAGCTTTGCACATCCTCATCACAAGAGATTGAATTGATTCGGTCTTGACTATAAGCCAGCCGGGCCAAGAGGGGGAGATATCAAGAAGGGGAGATTTTTTTCGAGTTTCAATTTTGCCGTAAAGATTTGGCATCATTAAGGCACCAGCAAGCTCTGCGCCCGCAAGGGAAAGAGCTGAAGTAGAAAATCACTGCCGATCGCTGATGATCATAGTCTTGTAACACTCCTGCTTTAGCCTTGACCTATGATGCGATCAGTAAAGCTCAAGCGTTATAAGCCTCAAACCTTTGCCACTCTGGAGGGGCTCAATCGGGCTGCCGAGGCTGCTGGACACCAGTGATCCGCTTAATAACACTCTTGCTTTTGTCATGAAGACACCTTGCATGATCCATTCTTTCCATATTGATGATTTGGTCGGCGAGAATGAACAACTCAATGTTCCGGGCACGGATCGCGAATGGCCCAATTGGCGACGCAGGCTCCAGATCAATGTTGAGGATGTTCTGGCTGTGCCACATAGCACATTTATTCTGGCGAAAACTGAACTTAAACTCAAATGAAAAGGGCGGCCCACTGGGCCGCCCCTTGTCTTGTACAACTGCGTTTGTAATTAGCAGCTATAATACATGTCGAATTCGACTGGATGCGGAGTCATTTCAAAGCGCATCACTTCAGTCATCTTCAGTTCAATGAAGCTGTCGATGAAGTCATCGTTGAAGACGCCACCTGCTTTGAGGAAGGCGCGATCCTTGTCGAGGCTGGACAAAGCTTCACGCAATGAGCCGCAAACCGTCGGGATCTTCTTGAGCTCCTTCGGGGGCAGATCATACAGATCCTTGTCCATAGCAGCGCCTGGATCAATCTTGTTCTGAATACCATCGAGGCCGGCCATAAGCATGGCAGCGAAAGCCAGATAAGGATTGGCTGTGGGATCGGGGAAGCGAACCTCAACGCGCTTGGCCTTGGGGTTGTTTGTCCACGGAATACGGCATGAAGCCGAGCGATTGCGCGCTGAATAAGCGAGCAGCACGGGGGCTTCATAGCCGGGCACTAGGCGCTTGTAGGAATTGGTCGAGGGATTGGTGAAGCCGTTCAGGGCCTTGGCATGCTTGATGATGCCGCCAATGTACCACAGGCATTCCTGACTAAGATCGGCATATTTATTGCCGGCCATTACAGGCTTGCCACCCTTCCAGATGGATTCGTGAACATGCATGCCGGAACCATTGTCGCCAAAAATTGGCTTGGGCATGAAGGTTGCTGTCTTGCCATAGCTCTGGGCAACCTGATGGATGCAGTATTTATAAATCTGCATATGGTCGGCCATTGTTGTGAGCGTGCCAAATTTCAGACCCAGCTCATGCTGGGCAGAGGCCACTTCGTGATGGTGCTTTTCAACAACAGCGCCCATGGATGCCATAGCAGCAAGCATTTCGCCGCGCATGTCCTGAGCTGAATCGATCGGAGGAACGGGGAAATAACCGCCCTTTGTGCGCACGCGATGGCCCAGATTGCCGCCTTCATAGGGAGTGTCCATATTTGTCGGCAGTTCGATTGAATCGAGCTCGAAACCTGTGTTGTAGGGATCTGCCTTGAAGCGCACATCGTCGAACACAAAGAATTCAGCTTCGGGACCAAAGAAACATGTATCACCAATGCCGGTCGACTTGAGATAGGCTTCGGCCTTTTTGGCAATGCTGCGCGGATCGCGATTATAGGGCTGTCCTGTTGAGGGCTCAAGAATGTCGCAATTGATCACCATTGTCGACGCAGCAAAGAAAGGATCCATGCAGGCGCTTGTGGGATCTGGCATCAGGATCATGTCTGATTCATTGATCGCCTTCCAACCGGAGATTGATGAACCATCAAACATTGTGCCTTCGGAGAACATATCTTCATCAACCAAGGTCTGGTCGAAAGTCACATGTTGCCACTTTCCGCGGGGATCGGTGAAGCGCAAATCAACATATTTTACATCATTGTCCTTGATCGCCTTCAAGACGTCCTTGGCGGTCTTCATGGGTAAGCCTCTCTGTTTGGCCTGGTTTAAAATAGGATGATCTGAGGGGATCAGATCGCATCGGTGCCGGTTTCACCGGTCCGAATTCGGATGGCACCTTCAATGTTGGATACAAAAATCTTGCCATCCCCAATACGACCAGTTTGGGCCGCCTTGCGTATGGCTTCGATTGCCTGATCCAGCATGTCATCAGTAACAACAACCTCGATTTTCACCTTGGGGAGAAAATCGACGACATATTCGGCACCGCGATAGAGTTCAGTATGGCCTTTCTGTCGACCAAAGCCCTTGGCTTCAGTGACAGTAATGCCTTGCAATCCCGCTTCTTGAAGGGCCTCTTTGACCTCATCCAATTTGAAAGGCTTGATGATTGCTTCAATTTTTTTCATAGGAATCCAGACTCCCAGTGCCCGGTTTCTCAAGCTTGCCGCAATAGCGAGCAAGTTCCCGTGCCTTGGGCTATTAGCACCAGTCGTGCCAGTTCGCCATAATGAAATTGGCCGAAAACTGTGCGTAATTTCAAGGATCACCTCTCAGCGTAAGCCACAGAATTAAGCAGACTGCCTAAAAATTAGCCATATGCGGTTATTTTGCAATCAACGCAAATTGTGCGTCAGCTTTATTCAAAATCCGGTTTCAAGGTTGATTTCCTGTCCATCCAGACAGGCACAGGCAGTCCTCGCGAGCGCAGGAATGCCGGATCGTATAATTTCGAGGCATAGCGTGCCCCAGAATCGCACAGGATTGTCACAATCGTATGGCCGGGGCCGAGCTCTTTGGCGAGGCGAATTGCTCCTGCAATGTTTACCCCCGAGGAGCCGCCAAGAAGCATGCCTTCCTCTGCTGCGAGATCAAAGATCAGGGGCAGGGCTTCCTCATCGCTGACCTGATAGGCTGTATCAATCGGAGCATCGACGAGATTGGCCGTTACGCGCCCCTGTCCAATGCCTTCCGTGATCGAACTGCCCTCAGCTTTCAAAACTCCGCTTGTGTAATAACTATAGAGCGCGGCCCCCATAGGATCGGTTAAAGCGATTTTGATCCAGGGATTGCGTTCCTTGAGCGCCAGACCCACCCCTGCCAGAGTGCCGCCTGTGCCCACAGCACAGGTAAAACCATCAACTTTGCCACCAAGCTGGGTAAAGATCTCTGGTCCTGTGGTCTGATAATGGCCAGTGCGATTGGCAATATTGTCGAATTGATTAGCCCAGATCGCTCCCTGGGGATGGCTTTGCGCAAGCTTGGCCGCCAGCCGTCCTGACACTTTCACATAATTGTTAGGGTTCGAATAAGGCACGGCCGGCACTTCAATCAGTTCGGCCCCTTGCAGGCGCAGCATATCCTTCTTTTCTTGGGATTGTGTATCGGGGATTACGATCACGGTTCTAAAGCCCATGGCATTGCCCACCAGTGCCAGACCGATTCCCGTATTGCCTGCTGTGCCTTCCACAATAATGCCGCCGGGCTTGAGCTGACCCTGACGAATGGCATGCTGCACGATGGATAATGCCGCGCGATCCTTGACCGAGCCCCCCGGGTTCATGAATTCGGCCTTGCCCAAAATGGTGCAACCCGTCAGCTCAGAAGCTTTTCTGAGTTTAATCAGTGGTGTATTACCTATCGCTTGGGTCACATCAGGGGCGAAATGCATGGTCAAATCCCTATTCTCCCCAGCTATATTGTCACAAATGACAGTGCGCAACCAGCAAGCGGCCCATTCCTTTTCGTCTCAGCACTTTGGTAGTGATCCAACCTCTTGACGCAGACGTAAGATGAGACATGATTGCTGTCGTAATCTAGGCTGAGCTATAGGGCTCGCCCCGGCTCAGCCGGGTTTTTAATGGACGTTCTGAATGCTGACCTCTCACCAGCCCGAGAGCCAATATAATCCTTTAGACGAGCTCTTGGCTCGCTATGCACTTGGCAGACTAGATCCGGCTCTTCATGCCCTTGTCGCCACCCATCTCCAGCTGAAGCCGGAGAATCGTCGATTTGTCGCCAGGCTCGAAGAACTAGAATCCCGCGAACTTGAAACCGGTCCTATTGAGCCATTTGCCGGCCGTGACCAGATTTTAAATCATATCTTTTCTCTGCCAGATTCCTCTCACACAAAAATCACCTCTGCCAAGACTTCATCTGGTCTTCCCTCAGCTCTGAGCCGCTACATTGGCATGGATCTCAATTCTGTTCCCTGGCGCAATCGTCTTCCCGGCGTCAAAGAATATGTCATCGAGGATATTGAAGGTCGCTCCTCTTCCTTGTTGTTGATCGGTGCTGGCCGCGCCATTCCCTCCCATACACATGATGGCACCGAGACTACTCTTGTGCTCGAAGGCGCGTTCTCCGACATGAGCGGACATTATGGACGCGGCGACATTGCCTTTGCAGATTCGGACATAGACCATAAGCCCATCGTTGATCGCACGTCAGATTGCATGTGCTTTGCGGTCACCGAAGGTGATTTGCATCTCACCGGTCCCTTTGGTCGCATTGTTGATCGTCTCTTCGGTCGCGGTCGCACCAACTAATGTACCGAGCCCGTCCCTCTGACGGTTGTGCCTGGGTCACCGGAGCAAGCTCCGGTATCGGCCGTGGTGTTGCTCTTGAACTTGCCCGTCGTGGTTTCAAAGTCATCATCACTGCGAGGCGGGCCGACGAGCTAAAGCTGGTGTGTGAAGACTCCAAAGGGCTGCCGGGTGAAATCCATGCCGAGCCTTGTGACATTACGGATCGCGAAGCCATCCAATCTCTTATTGAGCGTATTACACATAATTATGGCCCCATCGCATTGGCCTTTTTGAATGCGGGAACATTTTTCAAAGATCGCCCCGGCGAATTTGGCGGGGATGGTTTTCGCAAGACCTTTTTGTTGAATGTTGATGGCACAATTAATTGTTTAGGCCCTGTAATTTCTGCAATGGCGGAACAAGGGATCGGTCAAATTGCAGTCAATGCGTCATTGGCCGGCTATGGCGGCATGCCAAGATCAATTGCCTATTCGGCTTCCAAGGCTGCTCTCATCGTAATGTGTGAGGCGTTAAAGTTTGATCTGGACAAACGCGGCCTGACTTTGCAAATCGTCAATCCCGGCTTTGTGAAAACACCATTGACCGACAATAATGATTTTCCCATGCCCTTTCTCATCGAGCTTGATGATGCCTCCAGACGTATTTGTGATGGCTTTGAGTCAGGAGGGTTTGAAATTGCTTTCCCGCGCGGGCTCGTCTGGCCTTTGAAGCTGATCAATCTCATGCCTTATTGGCTCTATTTCCCGCTTATGCGCTGGATTACCAAGGGCGCTTGATCGTCTTAGCTTTTGGCAAAAACCATTTGGCGCACATCGATCGTGCCAGCGCGAAAACCTGCCTCGCTGTATGAGAGGTAATAATTCCACATCCGGCGGAATCGCTCATCAAAGCCCATGCCTGTTAATTGTGGCCAGGCCTTGGCAAAATCCTCACGCCATTGCTTCAGCGTTTCTGCATAATCCAGACCGAAAATTCTCTCGCGGGTCATCTGCAAACCATATTGTGTCCCAAGCTTTCGCATGATGGCACCGGTTGGCAGCATGCCGCCGGGAAAAATATAGCGTCGGATAAAATCAAGCTCATGACGATAATGATCAAACAATCTCTCATCAATAGTAATCACCTGCAGTCCGGCCAAGCCGCCCGGGCGCAAACGATTATGCAATTGCTTGAAATAAGCCGGCCAATATTCCTCGCCCACAGCCTCGAACATTTCGATTGAGGCGATGCGATCAAATAATCCTTGTTCGTCGCGATAATCTTGTAATTTGATTTCGACGCGTTCATTCAATCCCGATTCAAAAATGCGCCGGCGTGCAAAATCGAATTGTTCCTGACTGATTGTCAAACCTGTGACACGACAGCCAATTTCTTTGGCTGCAAATTCTGCAAAGCCACCCCAGCCGCAGCCAATCTCCAGCACATTATGATCGGGCGCTAATTGCGTGCTTTGCGCGAGATGTAAATATTTCTGCTTTTGCGCCTGCTCGAGATCGCGTGACTGATCTATGTCCAGAGCGGAAGAATAGGTCATCGATGGATCAAGCCAGGTCTGATAAAAACGATTGCCCAAATCATAATGCGCATGAATATTGCGCTTGGAGCCCGTCTTCGTATTGCGTCGCAGCCAATGGCGCATCATCTGCAGGAAGCGCAAAATCGGCTTGCCTTCCATCAGGCGCAGCATGACGGATTGATTGCTGCA
>OMIJ01000069.1 GCA_900299065.1 Hyphomicrobiales bacterium | reverse complement strand
TATTGTTGCTTCTTTGCTTCTGATCGACAGGGGCGCATGAATGACGAGAGGCAACTCAGTCAGGAATTGCAGGAAGCCTTCGAGAAAGAGCAATTCGTGCTCTTCTTCCAGCCACAGATTGATCTGATGTCGGGTCGTATTGCGGGAGCTGAAGCGCTGTTACGCTGGCACAGACAGCGCACAGGCCTCATGACACCAGAACGATTTTTGGCCAGCGCGGAGGAGAGCGGCCTGATTGGCCCGCTCAATGAATGGGTGCTGCGTCAGGCTTGCAAGGAGGCCCGAGGATGGAAAGAAGCCGGATTTGGCAATCTGACCGTCAGCGTCAATTTGTCTCCCCTGCAATTAAGAGAAGTTTGCATGCCAGATATGGTCGCAGATGCTCTCGCTAAATCCGGCCTGACGGGCACGGATCTTGAGCTGGAACTCACCGAGAGTATTTTATTGCAAAGCTGGGATAGAGGTTCGGCTGATCTTCATAGGCTCACAGATATGGGAGTGACCTTGTCAGTGGATGGGGTCGGATCCAATCTCGATTCGATTTATGATGTCCGTCGCCCGCCGGTGAGCCGCCTCAAAATTGACCAGAGCATTATTCGCAATATCACTCAGGATCTGCATGATGCGGCCCTTGTTCGCTCCATTATTCTGCGCGGTCATAGCCTTGGTTTACGCGTGATTGGCAAAGGAGTAGAGACGCTGCACCAACTGGCCATGCTGCGGGCCGAACGCTGTGATGGCATACAGGGATTTTATTTCGGTCGGCCTATGCGAGGGCAGGATTTTTTGGCCCGGATCCGGGAGGAAAGGGGGGCGAGCCCGCTCAATGGCCAAGTTTAGACCTGATTCACACTTTTACTCCCAATGATCCCTCCATTTATGCCTTAACCCTCAGGGAAGATAGGTCAGATGGCCTTTTGCGGGGGTTGTGTTTCCCTCCCGGCTTCACTATTGATCGAAGCGCTCCGGCCCTTTTTCCGGAACGGCTAGCCAATGATATCTGGCGACGCACAGGCGCGCCATTTCTTTTGAAGGACATGATCATGAAATCTAACGTGACTTTGGTCGCCTCCCTGTTCGTCTTGCTTGGCGCTTCGGGTCAGGCTTTGGCTCAGGACGTTGCAGCTGGCGAGCGCTCATTCTTGAAGTGCAAGGCCTGCCATCAGATCGGCCCGGATGCCAAGAATGCTGTCGGCCCCATTTTGAATGGCCTTATCGGCCGCAAATCTGGCCAGATCGAAGGCTATGCTTATTCTGATGCCAATAAAAATTCCGGCATTACTTGGGATGAGGCCACGTTCAAAGAATATATTAAAAATCCGAAGGCGAAAATTCCCGGCACAAAAATGGTCTTCGCTGGTATTAACAACGAGAATGAAGTGAACAATCTGTTTGCTTACCTCGTCCAGTTCGATGCCAAGGGCGGCAAGAAATAAGCTGATTGCCCGGTCCAGCGGACAACGCTGGCTTTGGATGAGTGCCATGCCTGAATTGCGCGCCTTATCCGATACAGAGATCCAGCTGCGGCTCAAAAATTTGCCGCACTGGACAGCCTCCGATGCCTGTTTGCAGCGGACTTTTACGACAACGGGGTGGAAGTCCACTCTGATGCTGATCAATATGATCGGTCATCTGGCAGAAGTTGCCTGGCATCATCCTGACATTCATGCCTCATGGAATAAGGTTGGCCTGCGCCTTTCGACACATGATGTCGATGGCGTTTCAGAGCGCGATTTCGAGCTTGCGCGCAAGATTGACGAAGTCATTGACTGGCGGCCTGATCTTGCCAATGGCGCTCTTGAAGGCACGCCGCAAGATGAGCGCTTTGCTTATATCAAATATGAAAACTGATGAGTGAAGACATAGCCCGTCGTCCGGACAAATTGACCTCCGCTGGGCTGGATGAGCTCTCTGTCCTGCCGGTTTTCTTTAAACTCGCCGGTAAATCCGTTGTCATCGCGGGAGGCTCAGATGCTGCCGCCTGGAAAGCTGAATTGCTTGCTGCCAGCGGAGCTCAAACATATGTATTTGCGACCAATGTCAGCGACAAATTGAAAGAACTGACGCGACGCACGGGGCTTGTGCACATTGAGCACAGACAGCTGCAGGTGAGAGACTTTGAAGGGGCCGCACTCGCTATTGGTGATTTTGAAACGGTCGAGGAGATAGACGCCTTTCGGCAAATGGCGCGCAAAGCCGGAGTCATTTGCAATATAATCGACAAACCCAAGCAGAGCGATTTTCAATTTGGTTCTCTGATTGAACGCTCACCGCTGGTGATTGCCATTTCTACTGATGGCGCAGCGCCAGTCTTTGGTCAGGCCTTGCGCATTTGGATTGAAACTCTTCTTCCGGATGGTTTGCGCCATTGGGCCAAAGCCGCAAAATCATGGCGCCCGAAGATTACAGCGCTCAATCTTGATTTTCATGCACGGCGCAAAGTCTGGGAGATTTTTGCGCGGCGCGCTCTATCGCATCCTGAGAAGAAACCAGATGAGTCTGATCTTGAGGCTATGCTGGCCGGACTTCATCAATCCAATGCGGACAAAAACACCACACATGTGGCCTTGGTCGGCGCAGGTCCGGGCGATCCCGAATTGCTGACCTTAAAAGCTGTGCGCGCTTTGCAATCAGCCGATGTGGTTCTGTTTGATGATCTTGTTGCGCCAGGCGTCATCAATATGGCAAGGCGCGAGGCGCAGCGCATATCCGTTGGCAAACGGGGTTACAAGCCATCCTGCACACAGGAAGATATTATCTCGCTTCTCATTGAGCATGCACAAGCAGGCCGCCGCATTGTCAGATTGAAAGGTGGCGATCCTTTGATCTTTGGCCGGGCCGGCGAAGAGATTGAAGCGCTGCACAGAGCGGGTATTCCGGTTGAGATAATTCCAGGTGTTACCAGTGCATCAGCAGCAGCAGCTTCGCTCAAGCGTTCTTTGACTGAACGGGAGACGGCTCGACGTGTGCAAATGATCACCGCCCATGCTCGCAATGGTCAATTGCCGGATGATCTGGATTGGCGCGCTCTGGCAGATCCCAAAGCAACAACTATTGTCTATATGGGCGTGCGGACATTGCAAGCACTGGCGAACCGGCTTTGCGCTGAGGGGCTTGATCCGAACACTCCGGCTATCATCATTGAACGGGCCTCATGGCCCAATGAACGCCATTTGACTTCAACTATTTCGAAATTGCCACAAGCGGCAGAAGCTGCCGCAATCCAGGCGCCAGCTCTGGTGATCATTGGTCAAGCCTTGCGCGATCACAAATCTGAACTGTGACCATATACGCAGTCACATGATATTTTCGCACCGTTTCCAAGTGACGGGTTGAGCGACAGGTGAGCCTTCGCGCACCAATACTGTTGTCTCCCCCATTAGCGACATGAAAATGGTTGAGCCTGATTGGGGCTCGGGGGCCGGAACAACATAAGAGAAAGCATGGCGCGAATATTGGCCTGCCATTTTCGCCCCGCCCGGCGTGACGATTTGCGGACCTTTGATCGACAAATGCTTGCCCTCCGGGCTGCACCAATCTCCATCAATGGCATCAGCCAAAGCCGATTGGCCAGAGGCCAAACTGAACATGACAATAAGGCTGGCACAGCCAGCCAGATGTTTTGATTTCATCGCGAAAGAATTTGCGCGCATCATTGATCCCCCAATTTATGACGCGTCTGTAGTTTAACTCATCCCAAAATAAAGGAAACTGGCTTCGGCGGATTGTCACGCAAATGTCATCCGATGTTCACAAAACCATCGTGTGCGCTGGCTAGGAGGGGACATCTCAAGCAAAGAGGGTCATATGCGTCATCTCAAGTCCAAATTGGCTAAATCCACCCTTGCCGGAGCTCTGTTTTTTGCTCCTGCCCAGATGATCAGCTTTGCTGCGCTAGCGCAATCGAGCCCGGTGGTCCTGACATTTTCGACAGTCGGCGATTCCCGTCAAGATCCGGTGACTTATGACAAGGCCAGTGTAGGCGAGACTCTGTCCGGTCAGGATGCCAAATGGCTGCAAAGCACAAAGGCGTTCAGCCGCATTCTTGCATCGATCCAGGCGCAGAAATCAAAAATACTGTTCTTCAATGGCGATATGATCCATGGCTATGGGATTGCGGGGATTGGCTATACATCCAATTTGGATCAAAGCCAGATCAATGGCACCAAGGGCAATAATGTTGCTCCCATAGGGCCAGTCTCAACAGCGGACATAATCAAAAGCGATCTGCTCAAATTCTATCAGCAATATGCTTTTTGGCGCGGCATGATTGCCCCGATGATGGAGGCCGGCACTTATGTCATGCCTGTGCCAGGCAATCATGAAACTCAATGCAAGCCATGTGGCAAAGTTGCTCGCCCTGAAAATGAAGAGGCCTGGTCAGACAATATGGGTGATCTGATTGTCGATACAGCGCGGTTTATGAGCCTGATGGGTGAAGCACCGCAGAATGTGACGCTCGGCCCCATTGCTGGCGCGAGCCCTGATGGGCTGACCACGGATCAGAGCAAATTATCTTATAGCTTTGATAGCAAAGGCGCGCATTTCAGCGTGATCAATACGGATGCCGTTGGCAAGGATGCGATGGCGCCGACCAAATGGCTGGCGGCTGATTTCCAAGCTGCCAAAGCGCGCGGTATCAAGCGTTTCTTTGTATTCGGTCACAAGCCCGCCTTCACTTATAATTATCTTGCCAGTGGCGAAGTGGAGCTGGGTGGACTGGATGCTGTGCCGGCCAATCTCGCAGCACGAGACGCCTTCTGGGATGTGATCGAGGCTTATGAAGCGACTTATTTCTCAGGTCATGAACATGTTTACAATATCTCCCAGCCGCGGGGAAAAGCCTATCAGGTGATTGTGGGGTCTGGCGGCTCTCCGTTTGATGCCAAAGCCGGAACCGCATTGCGTGCGCCTGCAACTGACCGCACCTATGCTTGGGCAACAGTCAATCTGCATCAGGATGCAAGCGCTGAAATCATCACTTATGGATTTGATGAAAAATTTGGCGAGACACGTCAGCTCAATGAAATCAAATTGCGCTGAAGACATTCATTGGCCAAGAGGCTTGTCCCACTCACTTTAAACCGGATTATGATCCGGTTTAAAGCTTTGGTGTTAATCTGCCGTGTGGGAAGTTTGCCCACCCTTACGTCCGGCCGTACTCGCCAATTTCTGATCCTTGGCAAAGCTGCGTTGCTCCGGCTTGACGCTTTGCCCGCCCTTGCGACCCGCTTCTGCCGCTAAAGTCTTGTTTAGGGCAAAACTGCGCTTATCTTTCGGCACGCTCTGACCGCCCTTGCTGGCGATTGCGCGCTGGCGCTCGGGATCCATAGAGGCAAAACCTCGGGTCGACTTCTTCTTGATCTCCTCCACCCACTCACTCCTAGTTTTATGAAGATTACTCTCAAAAAAACGTCTGAAGGAGCAAAAAGTTCCCGATTTTTTCAAAATTCTGCTGCGAAATACCCCTAGCGAGGCGGATTTTGATCCGTTTGACCCGAAATATCCATTCGGCTGCATTGGCGGCTGATGGCTTGCGCCCGCTCCTGTTCCATAGCGCCCAAGGGGCGGGTGAGGGCCTCGCGCCAGAGACCGGAGCTGCGCAATTCATCAACCACACAGGCGCATAAGCGCTGACAGACAGGGACCGGTGCACCTGCGCTTACGCATTGATTTTGACAGGAATTCATGAAGGGCCGGGCCTCCATCTCCAGATTGTTTCCCATTTGTGGTGGGCTAATGCCCAAGCCCTGCGCAGCAAGGAAAACAAGACCCAGGAAGATCGGTTGATGCACCAGATAGATGACCAGAGACTGGCGCCCACCCCAGACTAAAAGCCGGGAGAAACCGGATTTTGCCCGCCATTGAGCCAGCTGCGACAAAAGGTCCCTGGTCTGCGCCTGTCGCATCAGAGCTATCCCCAGAAGGGTAAATCCGCCCCAGGGAAAGAGCGGTCGCCAATCATTGCTCGCGGGCTGATCGAGCCCAAGCCCTGTCCACCACAGAAGCGGCTGATCAAAATGCGGGGCGGCGGCCAGACCGGGCAAAACCATTATCAAAAGCGCCAAAAGCCAGACCAGAGGGAGGGGCAGGCGAAGAACAGGCACGGCCAGCAGACTCACCAGTGCAATACAATGCAATATACCAAAGAAGATAAAGCTGTCTGGAAAGAGAATATAGGTCACCAGGCTGATCAGGGCACTGGACAGAATGAGCCAAGCCAAACGACGCCAATAGGCTGGCCAATGCCAGTGCTTTTGATGCGCCAGCACCAGGCTCATGCCCACCAGAACCAAAAAGCTTGTCGCAATCAAATGGCCGAAGAGCTTAAAGCCGGGGCTGAGCGGGATCTGGCGCGTGATGAGGCCAAAGTAAGCCAGATCCCAGATCAAATGATAGACAAACATAGCCAGCAGCGAGAGACCTCGCAGAGCATCCATCCAATCGAGCCGATGAATGCTTATCTCTTTGGTGCGGGCTGATGTTTGATACACGCGCAGGCCTCAGCGCGAGGGCTGCGATGAGAATTTGCCAAAGACCATATCGGGCGCGCTCAAATTATGTAGCGAGGGCACATGGCGCCCGGCCCAAAGCTCGGTAGCAGATGCGCCCTGAAAATTCATGATCGAGGCTTCGCCCCAACCAGCACCGCCTTTGGTGCGCCAGGCCACTTGTGCCACATCTGAATTAAATTGCGTCGTATACATTGAGCGCATGGCCGCAAAAGGAAGATTATTGGGCATTGCACCTGAATAGGAAATATCAAGGACATTGCGCTCGTCATCAATCGTCTCAATTTTGATCTTCGCCTGACCACCGCGCGCAAAATTGAGCGTGAAGGTTTTGCTCTCCGGATCAAAGGCAATGTCTTTAAGCGCAACAATGGGGCGCTCCTGCACTTCGACAGGGCCAATCAGAAAAGACGAACCATAAGCGGTCCAGCGCATATCGCGAAACGGCATGGGGCGGGCGCGCCAATAGCCATCGGGAGGATAGAGAACGAGAACTTCTTCAGCGCGCTCACGATGACGCATCCAGACCTGAATGAGATGCAAGCCCTGCTCAATCCGATCCCCCACGCGCACTGGCACAGTATTGGGCCGCCAGAAGGAGGGAAATGTATAGCCTGTCAGCCAGAAATCGGGCGTTTCGTAAAAGGTAACGCGGCGGGAATTATCAGCTTTGAAATTTGGATCATGCGACATATCGCAGGAGGTGAAGTCAGGAGCCCAACGATCAACTGCAATCGTGCCAATATAGGCCGGATGCACGGCCTGCAAACGAAAGCGGCGCACTTCAGGCGAGGTGAATTCCAGCGCGACATTATCGCGCTCAGCGCATAATTCAGGTTCGCTCTTATTGCTGATCTGCACGGCCAGTTCATTAGCTGGCGGCACTTGTGCCTGTGCCAAAGGGATTAAACCTATTGAGATCATCAGAGCGGCGATCATTTTCATCCTGAGAGAAGAATGAATTTGCCCGAACAATAGAGAAGACATGATCGATCCTGTTGCTAGAGATAGTGGATTAAGCATTAGGGTGCGTAAAAAGCATAGACGTCGCCCGAATTGGCCTCATGCGGGATTGTCGCCAGCCAGGCGCTCATGCGGGCGAGATCAACAGGCTTGGAGAAAACCATTTTCTGGGACTCACCAAGAGCCACATTGAACCGCGCATAGCCGAGGATCACTGCCCGATCGAGACAATCCTGCGCTACATCACGTGCAATAGTGGTGAATTCAAAGGAGAGGACAGGCACAGCGCGCGACAGACCCATCATCACAGAATGTTCAAAGCCTTCAACATCAATCTTGATCAATTTCGGTAAACCATATTGGGCAATCAGGCTATCGAGCGTTGTTACTGGAACTTCGATTGTCCGATCCCAGACCTGTCCTTCCCATCCCTTGGCATTTTGTGCGGCGTCCACAAAGGATTGCGAGGCTGTCGAGACGGTGGGATTGTCTGAATTAATATTCAGAGTGAGCAGGCCTTTTTCAGCGCCAGCGGCGGCCGCAATAATGGTCACTAGCGGATCGCGGCCATGCAAAAAGTTGATCACTTTAAGAGGGCCTGGTTGCGGTTCCAAAGCAATGACTTTGGCGCCGCAGCGGCGGAATGAGGAAATACGATCACCCACATGGGCACCGACATCAAAGGCAATATCACCGGATTTGAGAAACTGACCATAGAGCTGATCCATCGCGCGGTGATGGGCGCGATCAAAATGATAAATCCGAATAGATCGCAACAATGCTCGCCATTCGCGCAGGCTTGCTTTCAGCCCTAACCAGAGATGTGTGATATTCATGTTCACACGCTCCGCTGCGCTGCCGATGGGATTTCTGCAAGGCTGGCAATTTCTTCAGGCGGATTTATCTCTTCCGGCAAAGCGCAGAGCCCCCATTGCGTCATGCGCTCGCCTAATTTGGGATCTGCTGTCAAAATAGCAAAGGGAATGGCCAGAAGATAGCCCGCCGTCAATGGAAGCGCCCATAGGAAAAGCTCAAGCGACCAATGAAGAAACAAGCCATTGACGATGAGACCAAAGAGCAATTGCGGCCACAGGCCAGCACAGGCAATGGCGAATGGCAAAGCATGCGCATCGCGTGATTGGCCATTCCAGGTCACGCTGCGACCCATAACAAGACCGAGCATGAAGAGACTGGTGCGAAAGGTCGAGATGGCACCAAGCAGAAAGGCAAAGATGATTTCAACTATAACGCCTGACGTAAATCTCACCGCGCCACCATAACGGGCCATTGCGCCTGGTGTAAAAGCAATATCCAGAAATCCGGCTAATTTTGGCGAGAGATACATCAGCAAAAACACGAGATAAAAAGCCAAGGCCGAATGAGTTGGAAACAGCGCCAGAGATTCGCCATCCAATGGCTTGAAGGCGATTAGAGCAATCATCAATGTGAAGGCTGGCAGACCAAGGAACATGGCAATCGCCCAGATCAATTGAAAGCGTGACATGGGCTCAAGGGCGGGCAGATCAAGCAATTTGAGATATTGTAAATTTCCCTGACACCAGCGCGTATCGCGCTTTGTAAATTCCAGCAGGGTTGGCGGATTATCTTCATAGCTGCCACATTCTTCAGGCAGAACGCGCACTTCAAACCCTGCGCGCCGCATCAAAACTGCCTCGATCTGATCATGCGAGAGAATGGGCTTGCCATCAGCCAATTTAGGCATGTCGCAATGCGCCATGAAAGGCGCGATGCGCACCAGCGCATTGTGCCCCCAATAAGGCCCGCAATCTCCTGCCCAAAAGGCGCTGCCCAATGTATAGGGACGCATGGCATGGCGCATGCCAAATTGAAAAACTCTGGCAAAGACACTGCGTGAAGGTGCGCCGATAACAAGCGATTGCAAAATGCCGATCCTGGGATGGGATTGAGCCATTTGCACCAATCGCACGATCGTCTCGCCACTCATCAGACTATCAGCATCAAGGGGGAGCATGAATTCATATTCATTGCCCCAGCGTTCGCAAAAATCGCGGACATTGCCAGCCTTATAGCCAGAGTTGAGCGTGCGGCGGCGATAGATCATGCGGGCTGCATCGGAAGTATTTTGCGCCTGCCAATCAGCAAAAGCTGCTTGTTCAAGTTCGAGCACTTGCGGATCATCACTATCACTGAGCACAAACCAGCCAAATAAAGCTCCCTGATCTGTCGCATCTACACTGCGTTTGATGATAGCCAGGCGCGCAAAGGCGCGGGCGGGATCCTCATTCCGCAAAGTCATGAGAATAGCAGTTCTTTGGTGAAGGGGCGTTTGCAAGTCGCTATGCAGCGCATGGGGCGCGGCTAAAGCAAGGCCATCGCGACGGGCTTGCAATAGCCAAAGGCCCAGTATGGCATTCCAGAAACCAAGAATGCTCCAGGGAGCAGCCAGAGCAAAACATAAGAACATGATACTATCAATCACGCTCCAGCCCTGCGCGCCCAATATGCTGGCCAACCAGACCATCAAGACAAAATAAGTGGCTGCGTTGAGGGCACCGACAGCTATGCGCCGCCATTTGAGATGGCTGAGCCTTTGCAAACCTGCCGGCGTGCGAGCCAAAGTGGGCGCAGCGCGATTTTCATCTGAACCGGAAACTGACGTCATACGGCTTGCGTATCCTTTTTATGCAATAATGCTATGGTGAATCTTGTTCTTTTATCCCGATAGGCTCTCTCCCGGACAAGGATGCAGCAGATCGGACCGCTCCTCTGCCCTGTCTAGCATTTCCTTTCATAAGGCCCAAACCTATGCCCTCTTCTTCCACCCAAGCCAAGGACTCGAGGAAAGATCCTGTTTTGGCTCCCTCGCAAGCGCTTTGGTATGAAGCCCCTGGCCGAGCAAGCTTGCGTGACATTACCCGGCCGGAAGCTGAGCCAGGCTGCGCGATAATCCGCACGTTATGGTCGGGGATTAGCCGGGGCACGGAAAGATTGGTCTTTCGCGGACGTATTCCAGCCTCGGAATATGAGCGCATGCGTGCTCCTATGCAGGAGGGTGAATTCCCCTTTCCGGTCAAATATGGCTATTCTGCCGTTGGACTGATTGAAGAGGGACCGTCTGATTGGATCGGGTTGAATGTCTTTTGTCTCCATCCCCATCAGACCTTGTTTTCGGCACCGCTGTCCAGCCTGACCATTGTGCCGGACCCTATTCCGGCCAGACGGACCATTTTGGCCGCCAATATGGAAACAGCTCTCAATGGAATGTGGGATTCAGGCGCGGGGCCGGGAGATCGCATTGCTATTGTAGGCGCAGGTCTATTAGGCCTGTTGACCTGCTATTTGGCAGCGCACCTGCCCGGCGCTGATGTCAGCGTGATCGACATTGACCCGAGCCGCGCCGAAATTGTGCAAAGCTTTGGTGCGCGTTTTGTCAGCGTGGGTGAAGCCAGTCAGGCACTGGGGATTGGCGAGGCTGATGTCGTGTTTCATGCCAGCGCCACTGCCGCGGGATTAACAACTGCGTTGACTTTGGGAGGGCTGGAGGCGAGCATCATCGAATTGAGCTGGTATGGCGATCAATTTGTGGCCGCGCCTTTAGGGCAAACATTCCATAGCCGCAGATTAAAGCTCATTTCTTCGCAAGTGGGACAAGTGGCGCAATCGCGCCGTGCGCGCTGGACTTATGACAGGCGCATGGCAAAAGCGATTGATCTGCTTAATGATCCACGCCTTGATGCGCTGATTACTGATGAAGTGGCCTTCCCTGAGCTCGCCAATCGCCTGCCTGATATATTGGCGGCTGGTGCACCGGGACTTGCCACAGCCGTGCGTTATTGAGATTGATCCTGTTGGATCCCTTTTCCCTATACTCAGGAGTCACATATGTATGCCCTTGAAGTTCGCGATCACATTATGATCGCCCATTCTTTCAAAGGAGAGTTTTTTGGTCCTGCGCAAAATATGCATGGCGCAACCTTTATTGTGGATGTTGCCTTTTATCGTGAACACCTGAATGAGCATAATGTGGTTGTTGATATTGGCCGGGCGCATGAGGCACTCAAAGCGGTTCTCGGTCCGCTGAATTATCAAAACCTCGATGCTTTGCCGCAATTCAAAGGCATTCAGACGACCACTGAATTTCTCTCGCATCATATTTTTGAAGCCATGGTCAAGGCGGCACGCACAGGCGCCTTAGGGCCGGGCGGAGAAGGTTTGACACGCATTCGTGTGAGCTTGCATGAATCCCATGTAGCGCGCGCCTGGTTTGAAGGGCCTGTGAACGGCTAATGCTGCGTGTTTTATTTGCCATTCCTGGCGATCTGACCACAATGACGGGTGGCTATGCCTATGATCGTAAGATCATTGCGCTTTTGCCACATTTTGGCATTGAGGTTGAAACAAGGCGTCTGGCAGAAAGCTTTCCTTTTCCAAATGACAATGAGCTTCACCAAGCTGTGAGTTGCATTGCAAAAGACAGAAACGGTGCGATTGTGATGATTGATGGTTTGGCCTTTGGTGCTATGCCGGAAGCCATCGTCAAAGCCATTGGTGCACCGATTGTCGGGCTTGTTCATCACCCCCTTGCCTACGAATCGGGATTGAGTGAGACCCTTCAAAAGACTTTACACAATAGCGAACAACAGGCTTTGGCACTGGCCGATCGGGTGATTGCGACAAGTCGGACAACAGCCAAAGCGCTGGAGGCTGATTTTAATGTGCTTTCACAAAAAATCCTCGTCGCAGAACCTGGCACAGAACGCGCGCCGCGGGCCAGCGGATCGGGCGCGCCTAATGGCCGTGTTGATCTGCTTGCCGTAGGGGCTGTTGTGCCGCGCAAGGCCTATGACGTGCTGATCAATGCTTTGTCAGAAATTGCTGATCTGAATTGGCATCTGCGTATTGTAGGCGCAATGGACCGCGCGCCAGACACAATGGCTGATTTGCGGGCACAGATTATGCGCCTTCACCTTGAACAGCGAATTGAATGGATCGGCGAATGCCCGCCCGAGCAGCTTGAGCCGCTTTATCAAAAAGCTGATGTATTCATCATGGCCTCGCATTATGAAGGCTTTGGCATGGCTTTGACAGAAGCCATGGCGCATGGACTGCCGATCATTTCAACAACGGGCGGCGCCGCAGCAGAAACAATTGAAGACTCAGCAGCGCTCAAAATTCCCCCCGGAGATGCAAAGGCCATGGCACGAGCGCTGCGCCAGCTCATCCTCGATCCTAGTCAAAGACTGAAATTGAGTGATGCGGCATGGGCGGCAGCGCAGCGACTGACACAATGGAGTGATAGCGCCAGGCTGATTGCCGAGGCCCTACATTCCCTTCACCAAGGACAAAAAGCATGAGCGGTTTTTCTTCTCACTGGCTGTCCTTACGCGAGCCGATTGATCATCAATCGCGCAATGCACAATTGCAACAAAAATTGGTGCAGCATTTTGCCACTTACCAAAGGCTAACAATTGTCGATCTGGGAGCAGGTACAGGTTCTAATTTGCGTGCTCTCGCACCTTTTCTTTCTGATCAGCAAAACTGGCGTTTGATCGATTATGATCGGGATTTGTTGCAGCTTGCGCGCAATTTGATTTGCAAATGGGCCGATGATATCATCCAGAACGAAACTCATTTGCTGATTGAAAAAGCAGGCAAGCAAATTTCGATTTCTTTTGAATCGCATGATCTGGCACAAGGGGCGGCATCAATCATTCACTCCTCTTGTGACGTCGTGACGGCGGCGGCTTTTTTTGATCTTGTCTCGGCCAGCTGGATTGAGGCCTTCTGCCGCGATCTGGCGCATTATCGCCTGCCGCTCTTCACAGTGCTCAGTTATGATGGCGAAGAGCATTGGACGCCGCCACATTCTGCTGATCGCGATATGCTGCAAGCCTTTCATCAGCATCAGGCCAGTGACAAGGGCTTTGGTGCGGCAGCTGGCCCAAGGGCTGTAGAGATTATGCGCTCTTGCTTCCAAGCTTTGGGCTATGAGGTCGATACCGGAGCCAGTCCCTGGCAGATTACCTCAAACAATCAGGATTTGATGATCGCTCTGGCGGAGGGGTCGGCACAAGCGGTGCGCGAAACCGGCCTTGTTGAGGCTGAACGCATTGCCGCTTGGCTCTCACAGCACAGAGCAGCGCAGCAATGCGTGATTGGCCATCACGATTTATTTGCCCGGTTGAAATAATCGACGCAAGAGATCGGCCAGACTAACCAAAAATACTGATGCGATCAGGCTTTTCCCCACGGCAACATACGTTGCAAGACGCCATCGCGCTTGATCAACCCATGCATGAGACCAGCCCCCGCATGAGCTATGACAAGCACCGCCATGCCGAACCCGAGAAGTGAATGAACTTTTGTCAGTATCTTTTCGACATTTTCATCTTGCGGCAGAATAGGCGGAACAGTGAACAAACCAAAAAATGTTATTTCTGCCCCATAGCCTGAGACCATTGCCCAGCCGACAATGGGAGTTAAAAATAGCAAAGTATAAAGCAAATGATGCACGGCCGTAGAGGCGATGCGTTCAAATTTGGTCAAAACAGAAGCCGGGGCTGGCGCGCCATGCATGCGCCGCATAATCACCCTTATCACGACCAGGATAAGAACCAATAAGCCCATTGAGCGATGGCCATTGAACAAGCGATCCTGCAAGGGGCCTTCGGGCACCTCATCCAATGCAATGCCAACAGGAATGAGGATGAACACAATAATTGCTGTCAGCCAATGCAAAATCTTCATCGGCAGGCTATAAGCCTGTGCGGCTGGTGCGGAGGTTGCGGGTTCAGCATGCGTATTCATCTCAAATCCTTTCCGAATCAAACTCAATTTTGCTTGCTGTGAGAGAGGTCACAATCAAATAACACATCGCCACCGGCAAGAGGGAAAATCTGGGTGATTGGTTTGAGAGCGGAGGCCAAATGGGAGATCGGTTTCAAGCTCAATCCATTCGTGCCTGATCCAATGATCATGGGCGCAATTAAAAGGTGGAGTCGATCTAGACAGAATGCATCCATAAAATTGGAAATGGTACGCGCCCCACCCTCCACCAGAATGCGCTTATAGCCGCGTTCGGATAAAGCAGAGATAATAGCTCTGGGACATAATTGGCCATTGGTCAGAGGCAGAGCAATATTGGTAGCGCCTAGACTTGGCACAAAGCCCTCGCCTGTCACAATCAGACAGGGCGCACCATCTTGCGCCAGCCAGCGCCAGTTCGACCCAAGACGCGCGCGCGGGTCTATGACAACACGGGCAGGATTAGTCCGGCTTGGACCTCTTCGAACGGTTAATTGAGGATCATCCGCTTCAATTGTACCCGCCCCGACAATGACCGCATCAACGTGAGCCCGCAGCAAATGCAAATGATCCAGTGCTGCTTGACCATTGATATAACGCGATTCCCCTGTTGGGGTCGCTATGCGCCCGTCAAGGGATTGACCTAATTGCGCAATCACATAGGAATGATCCGGCGGGGGGCCGAGCAGGGGCCCAAGACGCTTGATTTGCTCCTCATCCAACCCCGCCTCCAACCTTAAATCCCCCCGTGTGATCCAGACACTGCCTTATTTCATATACAGTCCTAGTTTAATGACAACGAAAGCGCTACAGAAGTCTCGGCCAATTGGCCGGAGCTACACCTTGACCAGATGATCGACCAGAGCCCCATGACAATTTTACCCCCGAAAAGGCGCAAGGACCATTTAGGCGTTGAGCGCGCCATTGCGGAAATTCGCGCTGGTCGTCCTGTTGTCCTCCATTGCGAGGCTCATAGAAGTTTGATTGTCTGCGTGGATGAATTGGAAGCGGATCTGATCACCCGCTTGGAGGCTCTTCGTCTTGGTCAGAGCCGCCTTATTCTGCCGCCCCCGCGTTTGCGTCATTTAGGGCTGCAGCGCTCGGAGCCCGGCGCGATTGTCCTGCCCCGGCTGGATTTGCAACGCATTGAAACACTCACCCTCAAACTGGGCGCCAAAATTGATGCGCCCGTCCAGAACCTTGAAGACAGCGATCATGCTGGCCTTGAACTCATGCGCATTGCTTTGGTTCTGCCTGCGGTTCTGGTTCTGACGATCCCTGGTTCAATGCTGAAGGATCAGAATTTTATTGATCTTGATTTTCTCCATGTGGAAGCGAGCGAGATTCTGTCCTATCGCGCGGATGAGGCCGCCAGCTTGCATATCGTCTCGCGGGCCCCTGTACCCCTGGAAGGGGCCAGCGAAACTGAATTTGTCATCTTCCGTGGCGGCGAGGGTCTGCGCGATCAGGTCGCCATTGTCATTGGTAAGCCGGATCTCACAAAGCCGGTGCGGGTGCGCCTTCATTCTGCCTGCCTGACCGGTGATTTATTTGGCAGTCTGAAATGCGATTGTGGTGACCAATTGCGCAGCACAACTAAATTCATGGCCGAACATGGCGGTGGCGTGCTGCTCTATCTTGATCAGGAAGGGCGCGGCAACGGGCTGTCCAACAAGATCCGCGCCTATCAATTGCAGACACAAGGTTTCGATACTTATGATGCCGATGAAGTGTTGGGCTTTGATCATGATCAACGGCACTTTGATTTTGCGGCAAGCATGTTGAAGCAATTGCATGTTAAAAGTGTTCAAGTGATGACAAATAATCCGCTCAAGATTGCAGCGCTTAAATCGGCTGGGCTTGAGGTTGTCGCGGATGAACGCATTTTGGGTCGCAAGACGGATCAAAATGTGCATTATCTGGCTACCAAGCGGGACCGCGCCGGGCATATGATTGACCTTGATCAGCTATCGACACAGGGATTGGTCGGCGATTGAGAAGAATCTACTGAAGGTTCCAATTTGAGGCTCATGATCTGAGGTTCACGTGTCTACGGATGCAGTTTTGACGCCGCGCGCCTCTCGTGGTTTTGCCCTTTTGCTCTTTACTTTGGGCTCTCTGGCTTTGGCCTGGCCCTGGCTGAGCGGCGCGGTCACCATCCCCTGGGATGCAAAAGCCCATTTTCAGGCACAAATCGCTTTTCTTGCCCATGCATTGCATACTGGCGAAAGTCCATTCTGGAATCCGTTTATCTTTGCCGGCTCGCCGCAGATTGCCGATCCGCAATCCATGATTTTTTCACCGCCCTATCTATTGTTGAGTCTCTTCAATGCTGATCCGAGCTTTCAGTCCGTCGATGCGGTGATCTTTATTTCATTATGGATCGCCGGTTGTTCGGTGCTGGTCTTTTGTCTCGACAAAGGCCTGCATCCGGCGGCAGCTCTGGTTGCCGCCTTTGCCTTTGCCAATGGTGGTTCAGCGGCCTGGCGTGTGCAACATATTGGCGAGGTCCTGAGCTTTTGCTGGTTTGGCCTGACATTGCTTTTGATTGCCCGCGCACTTGATCGCAATTCGAAGGCCTATGCTTTTGCTGCTGGCCTGACGGCCGGCATTATGGTGATTGGCCGCGATCAGATTGCCTATCTCTGCGCTATAGCTCTGGCAGGCTATGTGCTGTGGCATTTTCTCGCCCAATCCAATCGCTGGACACGCCTGTATTCTCAATGGCCGCTCATCGCGATAGGTGCTGTGACGGGTCTTGTTCTGATTGCTCTGCCCTTAGCCCTGACAATAGCTTTGGCCGCACAATCCATTCGCGTGGATATTGGCTATGAGGGTGCCGCGCGCGGATCGCTGCCGCCGGTTTCTTTTCTCACTCTCATTGTGGCTAATCTTTTTGGAACAGATGGTCCCTTTGCTGATTATTGGGGCCCCCCCAATAGTTCGATCTGGGGTTCAAATTTACTGGCTCTGGCCCGCAATATGACTGATGTCTATTCCGGCGCCCTTCCCTTTGTCGCTTTGCTCTCTATCGGCGTTGTGGGCGGAGCCCTCTGGCAAAGGTCCATACGCTTTTACACATTGGCGGCTGTGTTCATGGTGCTTTTTGCATTGGGAGATTTCACGCCTTTCTTTCAAGCAGCTTTTCATTTGCC
>OMIJ01000068.1 GCA_900299065.1 Hyphomicrobiales bacterium | reverse complement strand
TAGCGTCTCGTGGGCTCGGAGATGTGTATAAGAGACAGAGTAAGGCCTGTCCGCTTTGGCGAATATGACGGCAGTATTCGATATATTTTGTCGATCCTAATGCTCCGAAAGTCTCTTCGGACATGACTTCAGAAAAACCAATGATGGCATTCAAGGGAGTGCGCAATTCGTGGCTCATATTGGACAGAAACTCGGATTTGGCCCGATATGCAATTTCAGCCTCGGCTTTCTGTTCCAGATATTTCTCGGCGAGCTCTGTCACCTGACGGGCTTGTGTTTCAAGTGTAGTGCGGGAGCGTTTGAGGTCAGCGACAGTCGCGATCAGACGACGCTCGGACTCCATCAATTGTTCTTCATGCTGCTTGATCTTGGTAATATCACGACCCACAGAAACGTAACCGCCATCTTTGGTGCGTCGTTCGTTCACTTGCAGCCAGCGACCATCTGTTAATAAGACTTCATATGCACGCGAATGTGCCGATTGTTCGAAATGGTCAGGAATATGCATTTCAACATGGGATTGGGCACTATAGTGCATGATATCATCATAGCTAATGCCAGGCTGAATGAGTTCATGGGGCAAATCATGAAGATTTTGAAACTTTGAATTGCACAGGACGAGACGGTTTTCACAATCCCAAACAACAAACGCTTCAGATATTGCCTCAACAGCATCATGGAGGCGCATTTCAGCTGTAGCATTCATCGCTTCAATAGACTTCTGCTCTGTTACATCAATCGCAATGCCAACCATGCGCGGATATTGGCCTTGCTCTCGCTGCACGAGCTCGGCCCGTGCCCTGATCCAGATCCAATGGCCCAGGCGATGCCGGAGACGAAATTCATGATCAAGGATGCGCGTGTCAGAATTGAGCAGATAAGCAGCAATCTCTGTCAAATCACGCTCGTCAGTATGACACCATTGATTAATGTCGGCGACGGATAAATAGCCGGTTCTAGGCGGCTGGCCGAGCATTTCAAACATGGAAGCGGACCAGTGAATGCGGCCCGTTGCCAAATCCCAATCCCATAAACCGCAATGGCCACGTGCCAGCGCAGTATTGATCCGTTTGTTGAGCTGATCAAAGGATTGCACTGTTTCTTTTGTGCTCACATTTTGACGCCAATAAACAAGGATCAGTGTCAATATCACTAGGCCCAGAGAGGCAATAAGGCCCAGAAGGCGCAGAGAACTCTCGCGCCAATCTGCAAGAGCTTCTTCTACAGTTTCGTAGACCACGAGAGAGCCTAAGGGCGAAGCCAGATCATGCTGACTGAAGAGAATCTCTTCACCGTTCGAGAGAAGAAGCGATTGGATATAGGTCTTTTCCTGGCTTGCTCCTACCTGTTTGGCTTTTGCAAGAAGTTCAGTCGCTCCGGCTTCAAATGAATTTGTGCCGGGCAAGGAAATGATGATCTTTCCTTCTGCATCGCTTAATAAAACATGCCGTCCCTGTTGGGTTACATATCCAGGCAAAGTGATCCCAGAGACCTGAGAATTGCCCTGAGATGCCGCTGCGCCTTGCGCGTGTTGCACTTCATTGGCAATGAGCACTGACAAGAGGTCCAATGTTGAGGCAGCCTGCGTGAGCGCTTGCGTGCGTCTGGCCTGCAGATTCATCCAGAGGCTGGCGCTCAAAGCGATTGCAAAGATCAGCAAAAAAACAATTACGCCGTGATTGAATAGGCGGTTGAGACCGGATGGGCCAAGAGAGAAGGCCGACGATTGCGCTGCTGAGCTCATTGGCTCAGAAGCTGGCTCGTCGCTGAATTCAGTACGAGCAATATCGTTGGCTGCGTATGCACGCGCCATGCTTGGCCCCCTCGATGTTCAGTCATCGGGGCCATGTGCCGCATCGCCCCGAATCACCCCATAAGAATCCCATCGGGGTGATTTGTCCACAGATTAATGAAAGGTTACGAATTTTTTTGATGTCAGCCTTCGGCAAGGCTGACCCCACACGCACAACAGACGCTTTTGTTCAAAGGTGAGCTCGGATCTGAGTCTTTGTAAAACATTCTTGAGCGGCGAAACTGAACCAATATTACGAAGTCAAAGGATAAAAAGAACAAGAAGACTCATCAGCCAATGACATAGCTATACTAATCTAGACAGGAAAGTCCAGACACTCTCTGGCTTTATGCCAGAGAGCGTTCGACGATATCGCGTAGATCCGTAGACAGGTCACCTGCGCTTTGGACATGGCTGAGCGCCCTGCGCGCCGCCTGCTGGCGTTGGGGCTCAAGACTCTTCCAGCTCTTGAAGGCGACCAATAAGCGAGCTGCAACCTGCGGATTGGTTTTGTCGATCTCAAGCACAAGCTGGCCAAGAAACTCGTACCCCGAGCCATCAGCCGCGTTAAAGCAGGTGGGATTGGCCATTGCAAAAGAGCCAATCAGCGAACGCAACCGATTGGGATTGGTCATGGTAAAGGCGGGATGACTCATCAAACTGCGCACACGCTCCAGCGTTTCTGCCTCTGGAATGATAGCTTGCAGGGCAAACCATTTGTCGATCACCAGGGGGTCATCGACAAATTGGGCATAAAAGCCAGAGAGAGCTTCATCGCGAAGATGCCCCTTGATGCTGGACAAAGTAGACAGCGCTGCAAAGCGATTGGTCATGTCTTTGGACTGTTTAAAGCTCTGCATGGCGCGCTCCCCATGCTGTGCTGCATCCATAGTAACAAGATAATCTAGCGCAAGTGCATTCAAAGCGCGCTGTCCCGAGCCTTCCGCATCGGGCTTAAAAGGTGCTTGAAGATCGACGCGCTTCACAATCTCTAGAAGCTGTGTCTCTAGGCCTTTGCCTATGGCAATCTTCAACGTCTGTCTGGCTTGATGAATGGCATCTGGATCAACATCACGCGCTATCTCGCGCGCTAGATCCTGCTCGCTGGGCAAGCTCAAGGCTTGCGCGACAAAGGCAGGGTCATAATTGCCCTTGATCAGGCTCGCCAAAGCCGTGATGAAAGACTCATCAACCAAAGGTGTTTTGCCTGAGCGAATATGATTGACGGAGCGAATGAGCAATTGCGTTGCATAAGTCTGCGCCGCCTGCCAGCGATTGAATGTGTCGCTGTCATGCGCCAGGAGGATCAGGAGATCCTCTTGGCTGACATCGCTTTTGAGGATGACGGGCGCTGAAAACTGACGCAGCAAGGACAGGATTGGCCTTTGCGGCAAATTTGCAAACACAATGTGGCGTTCGCTTTGGCTAAGTTCAATAATGCCACTCTCCAGCTCTTTGGTGCTGGCCTGAGTACTGATCAGGGGCAAAGCGTCCCCTGTTACACTCATCAAGCCTAAGCGTAGGGGAATCAGCATTGGCTTTTTCTCCAACTGTCCCGGTGTTGCAGGAATGCTTTGCGATATATCCAGAGTAAAGCTCTGCTGGCTTTGATCATAGTTTGTTTTGACTTCAATGACCGGCGTGCCGGCCTGTTGATACCAGAGCATGAATTGCGTCAGATCTCGACCAGATGACTCCACAAAACATTGGATGAAGTCTTCAACTGTAGCGGCATGGCCATCATGCCTCGTAAAATAAAGATCCATGCCAGCGCGAAATTGTTGCGGACCGAGCAAGGTTTGCAGCATACGTATGACTTCAGCGCCTTTCTCATAGACCGTCGGCGTGTAGAAATTATTGATCTCCGTAAAGGCCTCTGGGCGGACATTATGGGCGAGCGGGCCTGCATCTTCGCTGAATTGTTGGGAGCGTAGTGCTTTGACGTCGCCAATCCGGCGCACCGCTCTTGATCTTTGATCGGCTGAAAATTCCTGATCACGAAAGACAGTCAGGCCTTCTTTCAGACAGAGCTGAAACCAATCGCGACAGGTGATGCGATTGCCTGTCCAATTGTGAAAATATTCATGCGCAATGATTGCTTCAATATTGATGTAATCGGCATCAGTGGCCGTTTCAGGCAGCGCGAGTACATATTTATCGTTGAAAATATTCAGTCCCTTATTCTCCATCGCGCCCATATTGAAATCAGAAATGGCAACGATGTTGAAAATGTCGAGATCATATTCTCGGCCAAATTCTTTTTCATCCCAACGCATGGACCGTTTCAGTGCATCCATCGCATAATGAGCGCGCACTTCCTTGCCATGCTCGACATAAATGCCAAGCTCAACTTTTCGGCCCGAGGCTGTAACAAACTTATCCTTCAGGCATCCCAGATCACCGGCAACCAATGCGAATAGATAAGACGGCTTGGGATGAGGATCATGCCAGATGGCATAATGACGCTCTGTTCCTGCAATTGCACCTGCTTCAACAGGATTGCCATTGCTCAACAGAACAGGCGCCTCTTTACAATCAGCCTCCAGTCGTACGTGATAGATTGCAAGCACATCAGGCCTATCGAGAAAATAGGTCATGCGACGAAAACCTTCCGCCTCGCATTGTGTGCAATAGGCTGAGCCGGAGCGATAGAGCCCCATTAATTGCGTATTGCTGGAGGGATCAAGTCTTGTGGCAATCTCAAGTACAAAGGCCTGCTGCGGTGGGTGATGCAAGATGAGCTGATTGGGCGTTTGAAAATAATCATCCGCATTTAGGGGCCGATCATCAAGGTTGATCGCCAGCAGATGCAGGCCATCGCCATCAAGCACGAGAGGTGCGGCGCTCACGCCCTTAGGATTAGGGCGCAGAAACAGGCGGCTTATGAGATGGGTTTGGGTCTTATGCAGATCAAAATTGAGCTTAACCCGATCAATTAGATAATCCGATGGGCGATAATCAGAAAGGCGAATGGCTTTAGCATTTTCTGTGCGCATGATGTCCTCTGATCTGCAGCCCTCAGGCTGCCTCTCTCATATTCGTGAATCTCTTGGGCAAGATGATGTAGAAAGTTAAAGCTGCTGCAATATTCCACACTCCCAGGCCTATCAGCAGGCTTGACTCAGTCAGATCGAGTACGGGGCCTTGTAAGCTGGCGGCAATAAGAGTTCCACCTACGATAAAAATCGAGTTGAGTATGTTCACGCCAGCGACATTGCGGGCGCGTCTATTCTCCTGCGACCAGGCCTGAACAGCAGCGAAGGCAGGCACAACAAACATTCCTCCGGCAATGGCCAGTCCGCCAATGTCGAATGCGAGACGCAGCGCAAGCGGATTGATGGCGAGCGAATATAATGTCAGCTCTGCTCCATCTGACCTCAGATCAAGACTCGCAAACCCCAAATCGATCAAGCAAAAAGCCATAGCTAATCCAGCTAGAGGGATTTGCCCCATGAGAATGCGCCCTCCGCCAATCAAAGCCGCCAGAAATGAGCCAAGGCCAATACCAATTGCAAAAATTGCACTGATGGCGGTCTCCACATCAAGGCCAGCTCCCAGCCTTTGCTTAATCATCACAGGAACGAGCGAGAGAGCTAAAGCCCCCGTCATCCAAAACCAGCTAACGGCCAGACCTCCGGCCCAAATTCGTCTGTCCATATGCAAGTGAACAAGAAGATTTTTAGTTGAGGCAAACACATTGGCTTTGATGCGCAGATTGGATTCGCAGCTTGGTGCAGCGGGGATACCAAGGCTTGTCAGCCAGCAGGCCAGAGCCAGCGCCATCATTTGCGCGCCAGTCCAAAAGGGTTCACGCAAATAGGCATAGGCCTGTGCCCCTACGATCAGGCCCAAAACTATGGCTATGAAAGTTGCAGCCTCAATCAGCGCATTGCCCATGGTCAGTTCATCAAGCGCAAGGTGATCGGGCAAAAGCCCGTATTTGATTGGCCCAAACAAAGCAGCAATGACACCAAGCGCAAACAGAGCCAAATAGAGCAGGGGCAGCGAATCCATCAAAATCGCGCTGGCAGCCAAAGCTTGCACCAGAATTTCAGCGCCCTTCAGGCGGCGTGCCAGCATGGCCTTGTCTAGGGCATCGGCCATTTCGCCGCCCAGTGCCGAAAGAAATAAAGAGGGGAGGATGAAGAGGCCCACAGCAAGGGTGATCAGCGGCCCGGCGCTTTTCTCCTCCATGCGAAAGAGAATAATCATCGCCAGCATATTGCGCACAAAATTATCATTGAAGGCGGACAGAAACTGGCACCAGAACAAAGGCGCAAAGCGCCGCGCGCTCATGAGCCGCAAAACAAGGGCCGGTCCGGCCTTTTGGGCCTTATCTGGGTGCATCATGCCAGTCACAGCCAGACTATAAGGCTCGAGACGCACCATCTCAATTGCAATGGCGATTTGGGCTGTGAAGAAGACATTGCCGCTGCGCTCAGCTCCGGCTAAACCTTAGGCCATGACTGCGAACACACTTCCCAAAGATCAGCTTATCATTGTCTTGGCCCAGATCGGTTCTGTCCTTGGCGATATCAAAGCCAATGCCCAGCGCATAAGGCAGGCGCGCCATGAGGCAGCTGCTTTATCAGCCGATCTTGTCATGTTTTCCGAATTATTCCTTGCTGGCTATCCGCCCGAGGATCTGGTTCTCAAGCCCGCCTTTCAAGATGCCTGTCGCTCAGCGCTGGAAGAATTGGCCCGCGAAACATCCGATGGCGGCCCGGCCCTGCTTGTCGGCCTGCCCTGGCGCGAAGAGGGCAAGCTCTACAATGCTTATGCGCTTCTTGATCACGGACGCATTGAGACGGTTCGCTTCAAGGTTGATCTGCCCAATTACGGCGTGTTTGACGAAAAGCGAGTCTTCTCTCCCGGCCCCATGCCTGGGCCGGTTGCCTTCCGCGGGGTGCGCTTGGGACTGCCCATTTGCGAAGACATTTGGGGCGAGGACATTGTCGAATGTCTGACTGAGACGGGCGCAGAAATTCTGCTTGTGCCTAATGGTTCTCCCTATTGGCGCGGCAAGGGCGACGAGCGGCTCAATATTGCCGTCGCACGTGTGACAGAAAGCAGCCTGCCAATGGCCTATCTCAATCAGATTGGCGGGCAGGATGAGCTTGTCTTTGATGGCGCCTCTTTCGTATTGAACGCAAATTCTGCACTTGCCGTGCAACTACCCGCGTTCACCGAAGCTCTGGTAGCCACCATTTGGCAACGTCAGGCGCGCGGATGGGTTTGTCTTGAAGGCCCAATGGCGATAGCGCCAGAGGCGGATGAAGCTGATTACACCGCTTGCATGCTAGGCCTGCGCGATTATGTCGAAAAGAACGGCTTTCCCGGTGTGGTCATGGGCATGTCAGGCGGCATCGATTCCGCTTTGTGCGCGGCACTCGCTGCTGATGCTTTAGGTCCAGACAAAGTGCATTGCCTGATGCTGCCCTATCGCTACACTTCGAAAGACTCTCTCAAAGATGCCGAGGACTGCGCAAAAGCCTTGGGCGTTCGCTATGAAATCTTGCCCATTGAGCAAGCTGTCAAAGGACTTGAAGACACGCTTGCACCTCTATTTGCAGGACGCCAACGCGATCTAACGGAAGAAAATTTGCAAAGCCGTGTTCGCGGCACGATCCTTATGTCCATCTCCAATAAATTTGGCTCCATGCTTGTGACTACCGGCAATAAGTCCGAAATGTCGGTTGGCTATGCGACCATCTATGGCGATATGAATGGTGGATTCAATCCGATCAAAGATCTTTACAAAATGCAGGTCTTTCGGCTCTCCAGCCTGCGCAATCGCTGGAAACCGCAGGGTGCAAAGGGACCGGATGGCGAGGTGATTTCGCAATCCATCCTGCACAAGCCACCCAGTGCTGAATTACGCGACAATCAGACAGATCAAGATTCGCTGCCGCCCTATGATGTGCTCGATGATATTCTCGCCTGTTTAGTTGAACAGGATATGACCCTTGCGCAGATCATTGCGCGCGGCCATGACGAAGCCATTGTCAAGAAAGTCGAGCGTTTGCTTTATCTGGCCGAATATAAGCGCCGTCAGGCGGCGCCGGGTGTTAAGGTGACGCGCAAAAACTTTGGGCGTGATCGGCGCTATCCCATCGTCAATCGCTTTCGCGATTCGGGCGGTCCTGACTTTACGCCCGATCCCGACATTGCCCCGCGCCGCATCATCGGCGGAGCCGAGCGGTTTGAGGAATAGGCCGGCAATCCGGGTAAGACCAAAAGCAAGAAAGGCTGCCTGTTGGCGGCCTTTCCCAATTCTAGATAATTGAAAACAAGAAAGGCCACCCGGGGGTGGCCTTTCCATTGTCTGCCATGGCCCTAAGGGCGGGACTGGCGAGACGGAACTCTGATTGGAAACGGCCCAATAGTTCAGGCGTTTCTCATTCCGACATGATGAAGAGTCCAGATCCCGGCCACCATAGACCACGACTTATGACAATGAGACACTGGATCACCTCCTTTCGGCTGTTAACGACTCAATCAGTCTAATCGTCTAAAGCCCGGACGTTAAGCCCCTATATTCGCGATAATCTTCGGGACTGATCCAAATGCTGACTTTGTCGCCAAACTGATTTAAGACAACCTTATGATAGCTCCTGTCGTCCGATTTGCTCCCTCCCCCACTGGCCGCATCCATATTGGCAATGCGCGCACGGCCCTGTTCAACTGGCTCTTTGCCAAACGCTCCGGGGGGCGGTTTGTCCTTCGCTTTGATGATACAGATCTCGAGCGCTCGCGTGAGGAATTTGCCCAATCCATTGCGGTTGATCTCAACTGGCTGGGCATTCAGCCCGATTTGATTGTGCGCCAGTCGCAGCGTTTTGCACTTTATGATGCGGCTGCGCAAAAGCTCAAAGAGGCAGGTCTGCTTTATCCGTGCTATGAAACAGCCGATGAGCTGGATCGTCGGCGCAAGCGTCAAATCGCGCGCGGTCAGCCGCCTGTCTATGATCGAGCTGCCTTAAATCTCACTCAGGCGGATCATGAGCGTCTGCAGGCTGAAGGGCGTAAGCCTCATTGGCGTTTCAAACTTGAGTCCAAAACCATCGAATGGGTCGATCTTGTGCGCGGCCCCAGCCATATAGATTGCGCCTCACTCTCTGATCCCGTGCTTATTCGCGAAGATGGCACTTATCTCTATACATTGCCATCTGTTGTCGATGATATTGACATGGGCATTACCCATGTGATCCGCGGCGAGGATCACGTCACCAATACTGCCGTTCAAATCCAATTATTCGAAACGCTTTCTGGCGCAGGCAAAGCCCCGCAATTTGGCCATCACAATTTATTGGCCTCCTCAACAGGCGAAGGTCTCTCCAAACGCTCGGGCGCTTTGTCTATCACCGGACTGCGCGAGGCGGGAATTGAATCGCTGGCCGTTGCGGCGTTGGCTGTCCTCACAGGTTCATCCGATAGCGTCCATGCCATTACCAGCCTTGATGCGCTGATGGGCACTTTTGATCTGGGGCATGTCTCGCGCAATTCCGCCAAATTTGATCCGGCTGAATTAGACTCTCTGTCCGCGCGCACCTTGCATGCGCTGGATGTGGAAGCCGTTCGACCGCGGCTTGCCGAGCTTGGTCTGACGGGTTCGGATCTGGCTCCATTCTGGCTTGCGGTGCGTAGCAATCTCACCTCTTTGCAAGATGCAAAATTATGGTGGGATGTTGTGCAGGGGCAGATCACGCCTGTGATTGAAGATTCCGAATTTGCCAGCGCTGCGGCAGCTCTCCTGCCAGATGAGCCTTGGGATCAGCAAAGCTGGAGCCAATGGACAGCAAAGGTCAAAGAGGAAACGGGGCGCAAAGGTAAAGCGCTGTTTCATCCGCTGCGCCTGGCTTTGACAGGACAAGATCAGGGGCCGGAATTGGCTATGCTCTTGCCATTGATCGGTAAGATTAAGGCTTCTGCCCGATTACACGGACGCGTTTCGTAACACCATCGGGACCAGAGACCTGACGCTCCTCGCCCTCTTTGCCTGAAAAGGTCTGACTTGCATTGATTGAGCCTGTGCCCAAGGCCGCTTGGCTTTGCGCTGGTGCGGGGGCCGGCGTTAGGGCCGGCGCAGGCGCTAAGGGGGGAGGATTCGCCGACGCATTGGTTGACCCTTTAGGATTCTGCACCTTGGCATTTTGGGTTTTGGGGTCTGGTTTAGCGGCCACATTGGTTGCAGCTTTGGCAGGCGGCGTTTTTTCAGCTTGCGGCTTGGCCAGTTTCACAGGCTCGGGCTTAGCCTGTTTGGGCCGGGCCATTTCAGCTGACTTCTCAGGTGTTACGATCACATCCCGATTGCTGGTGCCGATGAGTTTTTCAGCATTGGCAAGCGCATCAACCCAACTCTGGCCTTCGCCCCTGCAAGAGCAAGTCGAGTCAAATTTTGTGCGATAACGCCCGGCATAGGGCATGGAGCGATAGGTGCTGCCATTGGCAGACACGGCATCGTCAATGTCGCGTCCCATGGAATAAGTGAATACTTCAGTCGTCGCATTGGGGCATTGCGCCTGACAGAGCTGAGCCAGACTTTCCATACGACCCTGAGTGGCCGAATAGCTGACGGGGAAGAAGCCGCCATCGCATGTGCGCACACAAACGGCCTTAGAACCGCCCATGGCAGGCGCATTCTCGGGCATAACATCCTCATCGCCCATCAAAGGATCACTCTCAGGGGCCGGGCGAATGCCGCCAAACAACCGATCGATCAAATTGGGGCTTTGACGATTTGAGGCCTCACTGCCGCAATAAGTCCGATAACGATCCTGCAAATCCCTGCGGTAGAGATCCAGGCCCTCAGTTTTGCGCTGATAATCGGCATTGAGCTGGCTCAGATTAGCCTGAGCCGTGCGCATCTGATCTTGCAACGGGCCGCATTCTGGCGGAGGCGCGCTGCCGAAGAATAAAAACTGCTGCCGATTGCACCCGATCGATGCGCCATAATCTGTCATCCGCGCCAATTCGCTGCGCTGACGCTGTATGCTTGCGGACAATGCCTGCACATCTCCGGAATTGCCGGGCAGATTGGTCAATTGCATTTGTAGCCGGCCGCAATCAATCGTCTGGGCCTGGCTCACCGCAAGGGGGGCTGCTACAGCAATGACCATCAAGGCACCTGCCAATCTGGCAAGGCTGGTAGAAAGGGCCAGAGGGCGAGTATCTGCCCGTGTAATCTGAAAGGCCAAGGCGCGTTTCCCAGATAAGGCCCGAAGGGGCTGAGTCGCAGATTGCGATAATCTGAACACTTATACTGCTGAACGCAATTTATGGCCAAAAAAGGGCTCTATGCACAGGGGTATATCACCCCCTGACAGGCCCTTCCTAATGAGTGCAGCGGATCAGGATCGAGCTCTGCTCCAGCCGCGCTAAACTCTCACCCTTCGCGATTGATGCCGTGACATCATCGGCAAGGCCAAAGGCTATGGCTTTCTGAAACCCATGGCTCTCGCACCAGGCATCTGCAACAATCTGTCCGCACGTGCCTTTCTCGCGCAGGCAATCGGTCACGCCATAGCCATCCGTGCCGGCCATCACAAAGACATTGGCATCTTCGGCAAAAGCGGGTGGGGATTGGCAAGCCAAAGTAAGCGTCAGGATTGCGATGAGTTTGACAAAAATCGAATTAAAACAATTATTTGTAATATAATTCTGAAAGCTGGGCATGGCCATCGCGCGGTTGGAACTCTATCCTGCGACCTTGGGCGACTCGTCTAAAGAAATGCTTAACACGTGACATGAAACGGCAGATTTGACCGGCACCCCTTGCCTCAAAGAGCTAGGAAGATGGCTCAAATTCAAGCAAACGGGAAAGGGCAGGCGATGAGGCGAGACTGTCGCTATTCAAAGGGGACCAAAGAGACACCATAAGTCGCAGACCAGGGCGGTCATAATCAGGCAAGGTCTGAGACGATTGGGAGCAAGGTGAGACACCGAACTCAAATTCCATTGACTTGCCCCTTAGCCCTCCTTAAAGGGTCGAAGCCGGTCGCAAGATACGGGCGCGTAGCTCAGCGGGAGAGCACTCCCTTCACACGGGAGGGGTCACAGGTTCAATCCCTGTCGCGCCCACCATTCCAAACTATGCGAAGATCCTGCTGCTTCAATGGCTTAAAGCTGATAGCCAGTTTGCTCGCACATTTAGCTAGAGTAAAAACGCTGCCTCATCGCGCTAAGTCTGCGGAAAATTTCTTTTTCTAAATTTCTAATACTCCTCTCAACGCCTTCAACGACTTAGTCCGCAAAGCCCAAATTGCCCAGCGTCCTCTACGCTTGCCCATAACGCTGAGTTCCCGCAAAAAAGTTTGGGAGCGTGTTCAACGCTGAACAAATTTGAGGACTGTGTGGGGCGTAGGGCTGACCAAAATACTGTTGTGGTCATTGAGGGTTTGTACCTCAAAAAAGTCGCCTCCTCCCCTTATTGGCAATGCTCGTGTCAACTCAGAAACACCTATCTCCGCAAGAGCACTGGCACTAGTGATCTGGAACGAACCAAAATATTCGCATTGGAATGGTTCTTCCTGCTCAAGCAGCGAGTTGAGCTGGGCATCAAGTTCCAACGCATTAGTTTCAATAATCTGACAGAAAACTTCCTCAAAACCATTATTGGCGACAATAAGTTTGCTTTCTACAGAGACACAATTGATCGTCATCTCGTTCCCTATTTTGGCGAGTTACGAGACATAAGAAAGATCACTGACGGAATGGTCAGCGATTATTTGGTTGAACGGCGCAATAAGAAAGAAAAGCAGCCCCTGCCGCAAACGCTGAATAGAGAGAACACAGTCTTACGCCAACTTTTGGCATTTGCGCTTATGCAGAAATGGTTGCCTGAAAAGATCGTCGTGCCCTTTATCAATCAGTCTCAAACTGTGAGGAGAAGGCGTCATTTCACCCCACAAGAGTATGGAATACTCATCCATTGCGGCAAACAACGAATAAAAGAAGCGCAAGCAAAAGCCACAAGCAGACATACGATCAATAATAGACGCTTGTTGCTGGATGCAATCATCATAATGGCAAATAGCGGCTTGCGTGTGGATGAGATGCACAGAATGACTTGGCGAAATATGGATTGGACCAAAGGTGATCTCAAACTTGAATATGTTGGCAAGAGAAAGAGTGCGAGAAAGCTCGTGCTGAGACACAGCGCCATTGCCGCAATCGCTCGCATAGCCAAACGCAGACAACATTGGCTCAAGCAGCGTGGGGAGCTAGAGATAATCAATCCCAATGAGCGAATAATGAGTATGCCCAGCGGCATTCCAGTTGCGTCATTCAAAAAGGCTTTCAGCGTATTGTTAGAAGAATGCGGCTTTGAATATAAGAGCACCAACGAGAGACACACGCTGACCAGCCTGCGCCATACCTACGCAACAAGATCGCTCACGCAAAAGTACAGGCTTCGTCCCACAATGGAAGCACTGGCAAAACAGATGGGCACAAGTCCTCGTATGATTGAGATGTATTATGGTCACGACGATGTTGAGGATTATAGGGACGAGTTACGGGGGAAGATGCGCTGAGAAACTGTCGGGTTACACGACATTTCAGCATTGAGTAGATAAAACAAGAGACATAGCCATCACAGCAATGCCTCCCAATTTCAATGAAGATATTCAAGCAGCCTTTGCTTTTGGCTTCTGACCCATCTTCTGTGTCGCTGCGATGGCAGCATCCAACTCCCCTGCCTCAACTGCTGCGATCACAGCATTAATGGTTGGAACAAGATTGTCTTTGGCGCCAACAGCGATTGCTGACTTGCCCTTATCCAGCTCCAATCGCTTGCTGCCGTAATTGATAGTGAGAAAGCAGTTCCCCATAAGATCAACATACCACCAGCGTTTGACTCGCTTTTGGCGCTCAACTAGTCGCCTATTGCCATCCTCACCTTTATGCCAGCGCAAGCGATTAGCGACGAACAAGGGATCTTCAGCCAGACCTCGTTGCTGCTGTAATTGGACGAGCAGCTTGGCACGACGCATAACAATGGGATCATCACTGCGCTTGGCTGCGACGACGAAATTCAAAGTCTTCAACACGCTCATATTCATCTCCATCAGTTGTTGCTGATATCAGCGTGTTGTCTGAATGAACAAAGAGCAACCTGAAAGAGATAATATGTGTAAGAAATTGAATTGAAATTCAGGCAAGGAAATCAAATCAGATTTCTCATAGTAGCAAACTGGACTACTCGCATATACTGCTTTCACTTGATACAAAGAGCAATCAGATTCTAAAACAATCCCTCAATCATAAAGGTTGACAGTATTATCAATAGAACAACAATACGCAATGTAGCCAAGTGCTACTATGGGAAGTCTGAGCAGATTTCAAAAACTGAATATTCCTTAAAAACAATCAGCATATTTTAAGGGGTCTGCACAGGGCTGTTATTAAGGTCGCTACTTGGATGGCGGGTTACAGGTTTAGTGGGGGCTGTCTCTTATACACATCTGACGCTGCCGACGATACTCCTTGTGTAGAT
>OMIJ01000067.1 GCA_900299065.1 Hyphomicrobiales bacterium | reverse complement strand
GTGTTGTGGGCGCCATAAATTCATAAGCCTTTGCCCCGCGCGAAGCTGCAATGCCTGAAATGGCATCGACCACACGCCGGTCCAGCAAGGGATCTGTCAAAAACAGGACATGATCGTCCGGTTGTATCGCAAAAACGCTGATCAAATTATCGATGGCCTGAAAATAATGCCTTGTTTGTGTGGAGGGAAAATCATGGTCAATCGGCATGGCCTGAGCTGTCCGGGAACGGATGATGTCCTCATAGCTGGGGGGATGAAAAACCATGCTCTCTCCTCTTTCGGGCCGATCTATGGAGGTAGGGATCACCCCGCACAAGGAGTCTGTGCCAGGAAAGCCTCAGGTTCAACCTAAAATATGCGCTCTAGTGTCGCTTACTCTGTGAGCTGGCAGAAGCTGTGCTCGATTTGACTTGGGAGATTTCATCCAAATAAAGAGCGCAAAGCGTATAAATGTATTATAGCTGTGCCGTCTGACCATTGAGAGGAAATGGCCATGAAGAATATCCTCGTGCCGATTGAGATGCATTCATCCTTGGATTCCGTGCTGACGACAGCCGGACTGCTGGCCAAGAGCTTTGACAGCTATATCGAAGGCATGCCCCTGAGCCCGGATCTGCCCGATTTGGTGGCTTTTGATATGCCCGTGAGCTGGACGCTTGCGGATCAGGCCACATGGAAAGAATTGGCCGAAGAGGCGCGTGGGCGCTTTCAATCCTTCATGCAAGAGCAATCCATTCCGCTGCATCAGGATGGACAGAATATTCTGTCCTATGGGTTTGCCGGGGATCGTTCCTTTGGTGATAGTCAGGTCGCCAATTATGGCCGCGTTTTCGACGTCACTGTTCTGGGGCGCCCCGGGCCTGAGCGCGGCAATCCCAGAATAGCCACAGCTGAAGCGGCTTTGTTCGAATCGGGTCGTCCCGTTCTTCTGGCTCCGCCCGATGCCCCGGTAAGTCTGGGCCAAACTGTGGTAATTGCCTGGAATCAGAGCATGGAATCTGCGCGCACAACGGCTTTTGCCATGCCCATTCTGCGCAAGGCCGTCAAAGTGATTATTCTCACCATTGAGGCTCATAATGCCGAGGGTCCTTCAGCAGAGCAATTGGCGCATATGCTGCTGGCTCACGGCATCAATGTCGAGATTGTGCATCGTCAGGGCAAGAATCGGGCTGCGGGCGTCGCTTATCTGGAAGATGCCATGCATCTTGGCGGTGATCTGCTGATCAAAGGTGCCTATTCCCAGAGCCGTTTGCGCCAGATGATCTTTGGCGGTGCAACCTCACATATTATGGCCAAAGCCCGTTTGCCTGTCCTGATGTCCACATAGACTCAATCATCCAAAAACTGGTGGATGAGATCAGCCACGACCTGGGGCTGTTCCATTTGAACAGCATGACCGGCGCCGGCCACGATCTTCAATCCTGAAGAATTTGGCAGGCCCTTGGCATAGGCCTGCCCATGAGCGAGCGGCACCATATGATCATGCTCGCCCCATATAACGAGAGATCGCATACGCGCGCGATGCAAGCGCTCGATCAGGGAGCGTTCATAAAAATAGGGCGGACGAAAGCCGGTAAAGGAGCCATAGCGCAGCATGGCATAACGCCGCGTCTCTTCATCAAGATCGCCGCGACCATTGGGGAACCAGCGAAGGCCCAATTCTGTTTGAGGCCCGTTGAAAAAGACATTGCGCAATGTCGCATAATCGACGCCGCGTTCGGGCTGTGCATGCATAAAGACATCACTCGTTGGCTCGCCAGCAACGAACAAGCCACAGGCGCCGATCAGCACCAGCTGACGCACGCGCTCGGGATGGCGCACTGCCAGTTCCGCGGCAATCCAGCCGCCAGTGCAATGGCCCACAAGGTTGAATGTATCGAGACCCAATTCATCGAGCAATTCAAGATAGTGAAAGCTCAAATCCCCCGGCGCCCAGCCATTGGATAATTCCGAGCTGCCATTGCACCCGGGGTGGGCAGGAGCGATCAAACGGGACTTTTTGCTGAGGGCATCATGAAAGGGCAGAAGATCACCCGCAACACCATGCACATCAGCAAAGCCATGCAGATAAAGAGTTGGCGGTCCATCACCCTTTTCAAAGATTGTGACTTCCCTGTCGCGAACTTTAATGAGACGTGAACTCACTTGACTACCTCCATCCCCGCCGCAGCAGGGAGATCGGAAAATGTGCGGCCAAACAATTTTACTGAATCTTCGCGCAAACGCGGTGCAACTTGAGTTGCAAAAAGATGCATACTCTTGCGTGTCAGCTCATCCTTCATATTCCCCATATGGAATTGGATAAGCAAATGGCCAACTTGGGCGTGTTCCAGAATATCGATGAAACGCCGATAGACGGTCTCAGGACTGCCCACAATGATGGATTGTGATTTTTGTAGATCATCCCAATCCTGCGTATCGCCCAGAAGCGGCGTCGTCGGGTCCGAGAATTTGAGATAATCGTGAAATTCATTGGTGGGAATGTAAGGCACGCCGGGACCAAAAGTGAGCTGGCGTCCTTCACGACGTTGATGGCCTTTCAGGCAATTTTTCAGAAAATACCAGACACCTTCTCTGGACTCGTCCTGTGCCTGTTTATCTGTCTCGGCAACATAAGTTGACATTAAAATGCCCATGCGATGGGGGCGATAGACATCACCATGCTGCTCGAGCACTTTGGCAAATTGCTGCACGGATTTGGCAGTTTCCTTGCCATGGCTGCGCGAGGACAGAAAATAGCAATAACCATGCTTGGCAATCTGCACCAGTGTATCGCGCGAACGTGCCCCGGGAATCCAGATCGGAGGATGGGGATTTTGAGTTGGTAAGGGCCATGGATTGACATAGCGCAGCGGATAATGCCGCCCTTCAAAATTAAAGGGGCCGGGCTGGGTCCAGGCCTTGCGGATGAGTTCAACAGCTTCCCAGAATTGATCGCGCGAAGGAGCAGAGGCAATATTATAATTGAACGTCTCGGGGCCCGATCCGGGCGCAAAACCGGCAATGATGCGCCCATCCGACATATTGTCGAGCATTGCATATTCTTCTGCGACCCTCAGAGGGTTCATGTGCAAAGGCAGGAGATTGCCCAGAATGATAATCTTGCCCTTTTTGGTGCGTTGCGTGAGGGCAGCCGCCACAAGATTGGGGGAGGGCCCCAGACCGTAAATGGTCTGATGATGTTCGTTAAGGACCATGCCATCAAAGCCGATTTCGTCAGCATATGCGAGCTGATCTATGTATTGCTGATAAAGCCCGCGCGCCTTTTGTCGATCCCACAGGCTATTGGGCACGGTAACCCAGCCCGATGACTGGGTATCATCAAAATCCGGGGCTAAATGTGGATAGGACATGAAGTGCCAGCAATAGAGCTGGACTGGACTGGTCATAGCATGCCTCCTCGCCGAAAGTTCGTACAGCGGGGCAGGGATGAGCAGCCCCAATTTTCCGCCACAATGCCGCAGCTGGCGCAAGGATGCAATTGGCTCTGCTTGGCTGGATAAACTTGTCCAATCCGCGCTGGACGCGCCCGGAATGTGGGTTTAGGAATGACATTTGAGGCGCCGATGCGTTCTCATCAAATGGCGGGACATTTACATGTTTGTTTGCCGGCCCTGAGCCAAATTGGTTCTGGCGGGCGTGAGTGAAACGCCCTCATTGACTCAGGAGGTCACTTCTTGGAGCGTCGTGTCGTCGTCCCGCTCATCGTTGCCTTTGCGCTGCTGATGCAGAATCTGGATTCGACGGCTATCGTCACCTCCCTGCCGCTGATCGCCGCCTCGTTGCACGAACCAACCCTGCGTCTGCATATGGTTGTGACAGGCTATATGCTGGCCTTTGCGACGGCCTTGCCAATCAGCGGGTGGGTAGCTGATCGTTTTGGTGCACGGCAGATATTCCGGATTGCCATGGCGATCTTCACTATTGGCTCGATCATGTGCGGATGGGCCAACAGTTTTGAAGAATTGATTTTATATCGCGTCATACAGGGAATAGGTGGCGCCCTTATGGTGCCGGTTGGGCGTTTGATACTCGTGCGCTCTGTGCCCAAATCTGAACTAGTGTCAGCTATGGCCCTCATGGGCATGCCCACAATCATTGGACCTTTGTTGGGGCCAGTGGTGGGCGGTTTGATCGCGACCGTGTCCTCCTGGCGCTGGATCTTCTGGATCAATGTGCCGATTGGCGTTTTGGGCATTGTGCTAGTTACAAAATATATTGAAGATGTGCGCGAAACGGATGTTCGCCCGTTTGATCGCAAAGGGTTCCTGCTCTCCGTCATCGGCTTGGCCGGCACTTTGTTTGGAATAGATACGGTCATTTCAAAAAATGCCTTTGATCCCTTCTCTGTCGGCATTTTTCTGGGCGGGTTGATTGCACTCTTGCTTTATGTGTTGCATGCGCGGCGTACCGAACATCCCATCCTTGATTTGACATTGCTCAAAATCTCGACCTTCCGGGCAAGCATTACCGGCGGCTCCATCTTCCGCATGGGCGTAGGCGCAAATCCGTTTTTGCTGCCTCTGATGTTGCAGGAGGGCTTTGGCTATTCGCCCTTTGAATCAGGGCTTGTAACATGTGCCTCTGCTGCCGGTGCTTTCGGGATGCGCACAGTGGCAAGACGTATTCTGCGCCGCTTCGGGTTCCGTCCCGTCTTGATCTGGAATGGCTGTATTGCCAGCTTCATGCTGGCCACATGTGGCCTGTTTCGACCCGACACTCCGACAATTATAATGATGGCTGTCATCTTTATGGGCGGCGTCTTTCGCTCGCTCGAATTCACCAGTATCAGCGCTATTGCCTTTGCTGAAATTGAATCCCCGCAAATGAGCCATGCCACCAGTTTTCAGCAAATGGCGCAAAGACTGGCGATGAGTTTCGGTGTGGCGATTTCTGCGTTCTTTCTCCATCAACTCTCTGATGGCCTCCCTAAAATTCCAGTTGAGGCATTTCAAATGGCCTTTATCCTGATCGGCATAATGTCCGCTACCTCTATAATTTCCTTTGCAAGGCTCGCGCCGGACGCGGGGGCGGTATTGGCCGGGCGCGTAGCAATTGGTAGCGGGCGTACCCGTAGTTTTCATTCCTGACGCGTTAATCGAATTTTTTCTTTGTCTATTCATCGGAGATTATGTTGTCGTCACTTCTTCCTCCTTTGACCCAAACAGAAATGACGGATGTGCGCGCTCTGAATGCGCGCTTTCAATCCTGGCTCCATCATTCTGCGCTACCGCTCTGGTCCAGCAAGGGGCCTGATCATGAATATGGCGGCTTTTTTGAAACAATCGGATTGAACGGTGAGCCCTGTTTGGACAATAAGCGGGTACGTGTGACGGCGCGCCAGATTTATTGTTTTGCTATGGCGGCCCAAATGAATTGGGCGGGGGATGTTACTCCCTTGATGACGCATGGCTGGGCTTTTCTGAATGGCATTGGCGCGCGTGGCGATGGTTCCATCAAACATATTCTCGCCCGTGAGGGTGCAATCGTGAATGCCGGGCCCGATCTTTACGACCAGGCCTTTGTTTTGCTCGCTCATGCCGAATGCTTGCGGATCAGCGGTGATGAACAGCACATAGACAAAGCGCGCTATCTTTTAGGATGGATCAGATCTCACCTCGCCCATTCTGAGGCAGGCTTTTATGATCACCCCGACAATTCACATACTCTGCGCTCCAATCCGCATATGCATTTGCTCGAAAGTGCTTTGGCCTGGATCAGTCTCGATCCCGATGGGCCTTGGTGGGAGTTGGCTGAGGAAATTGTCGGCCTGTGTCGGCGGCGTTTCGTGCGTCCCTCTGATGGAGTTCTGCAGGAATTTTTTAACGCCGATTGGTCGTCCCGCAGCGATGATCAAGCGCTCATCGAGCCCGGCCATCATTATGAATGGGCCTGGTTGTTGATGCGCTGGCAAGCGGCAGGCGGCGCACCTTGTGATGATATTTACCGGCGCTTTTACAATATTGGCGAAGACTATGGGTTTTGCACGCGTCGTCATGTGGCGGTGGATGTGCTCACGAATGATCTCAATTGGCTTGATGGGCAGGCGCGCCTATGGCCGCAGACAGAGCGCTTGAAAGCTAGTCTGGCGCTGGCATTTCTGTCCAATGGGCAAGAGCGCAAAGTATTTACCAGCAAAGCTCTTGAATCAGCGCTCGCGCTTTGGGGCTATCTTGAGGGGCTATTGCCCGGCCTGTGGCGCGATAAAATGCATAAAGATGGACAATTTGTCACCGAGCCAGCTCCAGCAAGCACATTCTATCATATCATCTGCGCCTTGGCGGAACTGGATCGGTTTGTTAAATCGCACTAGGTTGTCAGTTCTTGTGCTGTCTGGAGAAATGCGTTGAGAGAAGCAATCCTCGGCATTATTGGCGGATCGGGCATTTATGATTTGCCGGGCCTAACTAATGTGCGTGAAGAGCAAGTGACAACCCCATGGGGCGAGCCCTCGGATGCGTTACGCTTTGGCACATTGGGCTCAACCCAAATAGTGTTTCTGCCGCGTCATGGGCGCGGTCATAAATTCTCGCCATCGGGGATCAATTATCGCGCCAATATCGATGCGCTGAAACGCGCTGGCGTTACCGATCTGATCTCGTTTTCTGCTTGCGGCTCTTTCAAGCCGGAGCTTCATCCTGGCTTATTCGTCCTCGTCGATCAATTTGTGGATCGCACGATTAAGCGTGAGTCCTCTTTCTTTGGAAATGGCTGCGTGGCGCATGTATCCATGGCCCATCCCATCGCACCATTATTGCAGGCGCGCATTGGTGCAGCGGCCAAAGCCGAAAATATAGATTGTAAATCGGGGGGAACTTATGTGTGCATGGAGGGGCCACAATTCTCCAGCTATGCCGAATCCCTTACCTATCGCCAGCTCAATTATGATGTGATCGGTATGACGGCCATGCCAGAAGCCAAACTGGCGCGTGAGGCCGAAATGTCCTATGCAACCATTGCCATGGTGACCGATTATGATTGCTGGCATCCCGAACATGATGCCGTTGATGTCGCAGCCGTTGTGGCGGTCATGCAGGCCAATGCCAGCCGGGCCGCGCAATTATTGCACCGTTTGGTGCGTGATTTTCCTGCTTATCATGAGCCATGCCCGATTGGCTCGGATCGCGCGCTGGATAATGCAATTATGACAACACCCGCCATGCGTGATCCTGAGCTCTTGCACAAGTTAGAGGCTGTTGCAGGCCGAATTCTGAACAAGCTATAGATGTCATCGAAAGACAGGATAAAAAGATGAACGATATAGGCTCACAAGATTTGCGCTCTGTGATCCGTACAATTCCTGACTATCCCAAGCCGGGAATACAATTCAGGGATGTTACAACCCTATTGGGAGATGCGCGCGCTTTTCGCCGCGCCGTCGATGAATTGGTGCAGCCCTTTGCCGGGGCGAAGATCGATAAAGTCGCGGGCATGGAAGCGCGCGGCTTCATTCTGGGCGGCGCAGTCGCGCATCAATTATCGGCAGGGTTCATCCCCATTCGCAAAAAGGGTAAATTGCCATGGACCAAGGTCTCCATCGCTTATTCACTCGAATATGGGCTCGATGAAATGGAAATGCATCAGGATGCGGTTCATCCAAATGAACGCGTGATCCTTGTTGATGATCTCATAGCTACAGGCGGCACGGCCGAGGGTGCGATTAAATTGCTCAAGCAATTGGGCGCTGAAGTTATTGCAGCCTGTTTTGTTATAGATTTGCCAGCTTTGGGCGGTGCAGATAAAATTCGAAAATTAGGTGTCCCGGTTCGCACACTCATGGCTTTTGACGGCCATTAATCAAGCTTTGTTGCCAACAAAGTTCATCAACAGCTAAGAGGTTAGCATGCCCGATCAATCCATTCTCCAAACATCCTTTCGATTGGGCTCACTCGAATTAGCTAATCGCATTGTGATGGCGCCGCTTACCCGCAATCGCGCCACGCCTGAGACTTTGGCGGCTAATGACCTCATGGCGCATTATTATCGCCAGCGCGCGAGTGCCGGGCTCATTATCTCCGAGGCCACACAGATCAGCCAACAAGGACAGGGCTATATCAATACGCCCGGCATTTACACGCCGGCCCAGGTGGAAGGCTGGAAGAAAGTGACACAAGCTGTCCATGCGGAAGGTGGCAAAATCTATCTGCAATTATGGCATGTGGGCCGCGTCTCACATGTCTCCCTTCAACCCGATGGCGGTGCGCCTGTCGCGCCCAGCGCTATTCTTGCAAAGACCAAGACTTATCTTGCCCAAGGCTTTGCTGAAGTCTCTGCCCCGCGTGCCTTGGAGACATCTGAAATCCCCGGCATTGTGCAGGATTATTACAACGCCGCACAAAATGCCAAATTAGCTGGCTTTGACGGTGTGGAAGTGCATGGCGCCAATGGCTATCTGATTGATCAATTCCTGCGCGATGGTTCCAACCATCGCACCGATTCTTATGGTGGCTCAATCGAGAATAGGATTCGCTTTGCTCTGGACGTCACCAAAGCTGTGTTGCGTGTCTGGGAGCCCTCACGCGTGGGCTTTCGCATTTCACCTGCCAGCCCTGCCAATGACATGCAGGATAGCAATCCGCAGGCTTTGTTTGGTCAATTAGTCAAAGCGCTCGATGGTCTGGGCATTGGCTATGTGCATGTGAATGAAGCGCCTGCCGCTGATGGTTCTGCCTTTGACTTTGCTGCATTAAGGCGTCATTTCCGTCAGGCTTGGATTGCTAATTTCAATTACACAGCCGAGCGGGCTGCTGAAACGATCAATGCTGGACGCGCCGATCTCATCGCTTTTGGTCGACTCTTTATCTCTAATCCCGATCTGCCGCGCCGCTTTGAACTTGGCGCGCCATTGAATGCTCTTGATCAGGCCACTCTCTACGGCGGCACTGATAAGGGCTATACGGATTATTCCAGCCTCTGATGTACGTGCAATGCGCCAAGGCGCATTGCATTATAATTTGCTGGTAAAGTCTGAATAATTCAGGCTGGCGCGCGGATAAGTCAGCGCGCTTTGCGTCATCTTGAAATTGACGCACATTTCGGCAAAGCGAATACCAATGGCTTTGGTATTGAGAACCTGCACGCCTGTCTCTCGCGCCAGATCATCTGGATTGACAACATAAGGAATAAGCGCGCCACCCAGAGGCAGAATAATCTCAGCGCCATTGGCTACCATTTCGCGGATGAGCTTAACAGTGATCTCGAATATTTCATCCTTGCGTTTTTGCACATCGACATAAACCCCAATCGGCTTAATGTCCGAGACAAAATGTTCAAGGCCAATGGTGCGCAGCAAGCGGCGAGTATAGGGCACATGCGGGCTGAGTGGTACAGTCACACCAACCCGATCAGATAAAGTCAGTGCCGCATGCATTGACGTGCGCAGCAGGCCAATCACGGGAATGTCGACAGCAAGACGGCCGCCATCAACGCCCGGATCAAAAGTATTGCTGGAGATCACCGCATCATAGCCGTTTTCGGCGGCCCAGAAGATTTTGCGCACTATAGCTGGCGTTTCCATCATATGATGCAGGCCATTAAGACCGCTTTGCGCGCCCAGCGAGTTGAATAATTGCGATCCCTCATAATCATCGGGAAAGCCGATTTCAATTTTGGTCCCCGGCGACGCATAGGAATTGAGCTGCGCCTCAATGCGCGCCACATCATAGGGCGGGCCTTTATCGGCCTTGCGCGGGGCCTGATTCAAAAACAAGATCTTCATTTATGCCCCCGATGAAATTTTTCCGCTCAGCCTTGACCATAGATACCAGCGCCAGAGCGCTTAGCAAAGAGATAGAAGGCAAGCGCGATCATGGTCATGAACAGGCTCCACAAAAGGCCCAGAGCTGCCAATTCGGGGCCCTGACCATTGCCCCAGAGATCAAACATAGCCACCGCCATGGTCTGCGAACTGGGGCCCGACAAGAGCACGGGCAAAGACAGAACGCGCGTGGAGAGGAGGAAGATGAAGAGCCAGCCTGCGATCAGCGATGGGGCCAAAAGTGGGAGAACAATGCGCCGAAATCCGGTCACAGGCTCTGCGCCGGAAATGGCCGCCGCTTCTTCAAGCTCGCGATGCACTTGCAACATGCCTGCAAAAGAATAACGCACACCATAGGGCATATAATTGATGGTGAAAGCCCAGGCGATGATCCAGATCGTCCCGTAAATGCCAACCGGCAGATTGAGGAAGAATTGCATCACGCCCACGCCTAGCACTATGCCGGGAAAAACAAGCGGCATGGTCGCCATTTGATCAAGCCATTTGGCCATGGGCGCTTTACGCACAGTCAGCCAGGCTGTGAGTGAAGCAATCAACATCACTGCACTGGCCGTCACAACAGCGATGATGAACGTATTGCCGAGCAGCGAAATATAACGCGTAGCCGAGAGTACACGTTTATAATTGACCGTTGAGACCAGAGGCAAAGCTGCCAGACGGAATGTTTGATAGAACGGCAGAAGCGAGGCCCAGATCAACACGAGCATGGGCAGGATGATGATCAGGAAAAAATAAAAAGCGACGATAAAGCCCGCCAGATTGCGCCACGGCCCCAGATCAAACAGATTGGGACGAAAACTCTTGCCAGTGATCGTGGCAAATTTTTCTGCATTGCGCGTCAGCTTGCCATAATAATACAGCAGCACCGAGACCAGTATGAGCAAGAGCACGGACAGCGAGCTTGCAGAGCCAAGATCTGGCGGCATGGTGCGATGCATGAGATCGTAAATATCCGTCGTCAGCACATGTACGCGCCCTGGTAGACCCACAAGGGCAGGTACTTCAAAGGACTCAAGCGAGCGAATGAAAACAAGCATCGCCAAAGCCAAAATCGAAGGCAGAGACAGGCGCAAAGTAATGCGCCGCAAGATCGACCATGTGCCTGCGCCGCTCATCTTTGCAGCTTCTTCAAGCTCGGGATTGAAATTGCGCAAAGTGGCGCCAAGCAAAAGAAAGACAAGCGGAGACCACAGCAGGCCCTCAATCAAGATCATGCCACTCAGTCCATAGACATTGATCAGGATCTCAGTGTCGCCCGTCCATTGCTTGTAATAAGTATTTATTGGCCCAGAGCGTTGCAGCAGCAATAACCAAGCGCTTGTGTAAAGCACATAGGGCGTGCCCAATGATAAGATCGTTGTGAAATAGGCGAGGGGCTTGAGCGGTGTGTTGGTGCGCTCAACAAGCCAGGCAATTAAGCCACCAAGACTTAGCGCCAGAACAGCACTGCCAATCGCAAAGCCAAAGGAATTGCCGACGCTGGCCAGAAATCCCTTCTGATTAACTATGGTGACAAAGCGTTGCAGCGTAAATTCTCGCACACCGCCCGGCAGGTCAATCGTCACAGCACCTGTAACGAGAAACAGCAAGGGCGGCAGAACAAGCACGCCCAGCACGAGTGCAATGAGAATGGATAAAAAGAACTTTTCATTCCGGCCTGCAGCAAGGCGTTGCCACAAAGTCTGCCCGGATTGGGGTGACCCAATATTTGATTCTGACGAGGCGGGTAAATCTGTTGAACTCATGTCGACATTCTCACGCTGGGCGAAGGGTTCGGTCGCGTGTACCAGATCGTCTGATTTGCTTCAGGCGGGCGCTTGGGGCGTCCCGCCTTAGGATTTTAAATCTGCTTTATGTCTACTAACTTGACAGACAGACCGGCTTGATATGGCGCAAAGTCAGGTTCAGCGCTTGAATTCACCAAGGCCGGGTTTGAACACTTTCTCGTCGAGGAATTGTGTCATCGCCTTGGCGCGGCCCTTTTCAGGATCATTGAGCTTGAGCGCATCGCTCTTCACATTGAGATAATCGAGCGCCTGATCTTTGGACATGCCGCGTACGCTGCGCACAGCTTCCTTGGTATATTTGACAGCAGCGGGGCTCTTGGCTTCCAGCTTGCGGGCGAGCGCCATAGTCTCTTCACGCAATTGCTCGACGGGTACGGATTTATTGACGAATTTCATAGCGGCCGCTTCCTTGCCGCTGAATTGATCACCCGTCACCGAATAATAAATCGCATCACGATAGCCCAGCACATTGGTCACCGCCCAGGCGACGAGACCGCCAGGAATAATGCCCCAATTGACTTCCGACAGGCCAAAAGTGGCATTGTCAGCTGCAATGGCAAAATCGCAGGCAATCACGGGTGTGAAGCCACCGCCAAAGCAATAGCCATGGACCATGGCAATGGTCGCTTTGGGGAAAGCCGACAAACGATCCCAACGCCAGGTATGGGCTGCGCGACGGGCGCGCACACGCGCCTTGGGATCATCTTCCGTGCCACGGAAATAAAGCTTGAGATCCTGTCCGGCGCAGAAATTGCCGCCAGCGCCAGTAATCACCACAACCTTGGTCTGGTCGTCCATTTCGGCCCAATCGAGCGCTTCGCACATATCCATGTGCAATTGGGGCGACATGGCATTGCGCTTCTCTGGACGGTTCAGAATGATGAAAGTGACGCCGCCATCGCGTTCGATTTTGACGTTTTCCAGAGTAATGACATCAGCCGACATATTTGCTCCCATGGTCAAATTAATTTTACATCCTGCCCCTGGCCGTCAAAGCCTTGGCGCATCTGAAAGTCTATCAAACATTCTGCGGCTTTGGGGTCAAGTGCAGGCGCCCGTTGAAGGGGTTTTTGGACAAAATAGAGCCTATTTTTCGTAGCCCAATGCCTTTTTGGTCTTGTCAATGACGCTCTGGTCAAGGGCGAAAATATTCTCCACGATCTTTTGCAGCGCGGCACCATCCAGCATTTCAATATCCAGATTGGATTTTTTTGCCTCGGCCAATAGGTCGGGATCTTTCAAGGCCATGATAAAAGCGGCGCGAATGGCCTCCACCCTGTCCTTGGGCACATTCTGGCCCATCATATAAGGGCGGCCGAATGTCTCCTGATTATAGTATAATTCCAGGATCTGCTTTTGCTCTGGAGTTTTGGCAAAATCAATTGTCTTGGGAATGCCCTGCTTGTTGAGATCGGGATGGCCTGCAATATTCTCCTGCGCAAGAACATTCACAGTCCCGTCTTTGAACCATTGCGAGCGCACCGCCAGAACACTCGACCAGCCCGCCCCGCAAATGCCTTGCACTTCGTTTTTATCTACCGCCAGCATGACCTCGCGATTGCCGCTATAGCCAGCCACGAGTTTGAATTTTGTGCCCAGCACATTGTTGAGCAGGGTTGGAAATTCGCGCGTCGAGGCCGCATCAGAACTTGCGCCCAATATCACTTCCATGGATTGCGCATCGGCAAAGCTTTTGACCTTTGCATCGGCCCGCAACACGCAGACATAAGTGTCACTATTGGCGCTGCCAATCCAATTGAGCTTTGTAACATCAAATTTGCTTTTGCTGCGATCGCCCAAAACTGGATCCATAATGACGGCAGGATGAACAGCGCCAATATAGGTGCCATCCTGTGCAGCAACGGTCGCCACATGCGTGGCTGCGGCGCTGCCCCCAGCCCCCGGCATATTCTGCGGCACCACATTGGGATTGCCCGGTATATGCTTGCCAATATGGCGAGCAATAAGGCGACCATAAGTATCAAATCCGCCACCCGCTGCCGATCCAATCACCACATAGACAGTTTTGCCTTTGTAGAATTGGGCCAACGCCTCCTGTGCCTGCGCAAATGAGGCGCTCGTGAACAAGAGAGAACAGGCCAGGCTCAGTTTCGTAATCTTTGCCATGCTTCTCTCCTGCATATGTGTGGTGTGAATAGATCCGGGCTCATTCAAGCGGGGCGATAATTGCCATATTTGATCAGATTTTGCTTTTGCGCTTCATTGCGTGGCTGCAGGCCAAACAAACGCGCCGCTGTCCCGCCCAAAATATTATGTCTGGCCTTATCGGTAAGGAAGGGCAGATCATAAATCGTGGAGGGCAGATCGAAGTCCCAATGCGGATAATCAGATGCATACATGAGCTGTGTTTCCGCATTCATCATGCGGAATGTGCATTCGAGTGCTTCCATATCCTGAATTTCCATCGGCTGCGTCGAATAATACATATCGCGCATATAATCCGATGGCTTTTTCTTCAGCAGCGGACATTCGGATGGGCGCAGCATATATTCATGATCGAGCCTTTGCATCAGGAAGGGAATCCAGGACAGGCCGGCCTCAACCCACATCACAGGCAGCTTGGGGAAACGCTCGCCTAGACCATTCACCACCCAATTCGTGCAATGGAGAATATTATAAAAGCTGAAGCCAAGCGCATGCACAGCGAGGAAGCGATTGCAGCTCTTGAACATGGACTCACCCCAATTGGGGCCTGAGTGGAAGGCTATGCTCAAGCCGCGCTCTTCAATGGCGCGGTAAACCTTCATATAGGGATTGGCATGCACAGGCGTATCCGAGCGGACTGTCGTGACCATAAAGCCAGTCACATGTTTACGCCCGCCAAAGGTCTCGACTTGACGCAAACATTCATCAGGATCGCTGAAGGGCAGCGACAACATGGAATACATGCGCCCGCCTGTCTCGGGCAGAACCTTTTCTGTCAGCCAGCGATTATAGGACCAGCATAATTCGTTTTCCATTTCCTTGAGCGGATGCAGGCCAATGTTGAGCATGCCAGTGGGAAACAGGCAGGAATAATCAACGCCCATCGCATCCATCCAGCGCTCGCCCAATTGCACATCGCGCTGACGATCACCGTCTGTTTTTTCAGAAGAGCGAAGAGGATAGCGTGTCACGCGTCCCCCCATATCCTGAAACCCGATATTTCCCGGAACAATACTGTGGCGGGCCTTTTTCATTCCCGATTTGGTCAATTGCCTGAATACGTCATTTTCCATGAACTCGACAATTTCTTTGAAATTCTCGGTCTCGTAATGATGCGCATCGCAATCGACGATCAGCATGTCCTGATATTTGCGCGCTTTGGCCTGTTCTGTGGCATGGGCAAGCAATTTAGTCGTGTTTAATTCCTCGACGGTCACACGGCGTCCGCGGTCAGCTATGAGATCCATGTTTGTCTCCTGATCAAATATTGCGTTAAACGCATTTATATGAAGTTCAAAGTCTCTATCGTCCCGTCCAGCTCTGCCATACACCCAGATCAAACACTTGCAGATCAACCGCTTTGAGCAGGGAATGGCAGGCAATCATTGCATCTGTTGAGGTGAGGGCCGTGCGGCCTCCGACAATTGAATGTTTGGCGCCATCCTCAATTTGAGCCGCATAAATTTTAATCAATGCGCCCATCAAACTTTGCTGCACGCCGGTCTCAATGTCATTCAATGTCCCGGCTCTAAAAGCAGCTTGCAGGGCCAGCGCCAGATCGCGCGCCTGTGTATTGAGGTGAGATCTTGCTGTTTGGGGCAAGCTGGTCTTTTGCAATTTGCGTGAACCAGATTTTGTCACAGCAATCTTCTGTGCAGCTGACTTCTTCTGCAAGGAAGATTGTGCCGATGTCTTGGCCGGATTGCGCGTTTGCTTTTTGCCGCCAGCTTTTGACTTAGCTTTTGCTTTGGGGGTGACTTTCGTCTTGGCTTTAGCCAATGACATAGAGGTCATCTCCCTTTTGCTGCACCTGATAGCGCTTAAGTTTGATCGTGCGATCAGAGATGCACTCACCCGTGCGCATGTCATATTCATAGCCATGCCAGGGGCAGACGAAATTCATATCAGTCTCGGAGAAATAAAGTCCCATAGAGGTCTTATCCTCGCGCAATTTCTCCATCACGCGGGCAATGGTTAGGCCTTCGCAGGCCGGCCCGCCCTGATGCAGGCAATAATTGCTGTAAGCGAAATATTCGCCTTCATGTTTGAAAATGCCGACTTCATCTTGCCCCAGTCGAATAATTCTCCGCCCGCCTTCCTCGAACTCGGCAGCCTTGCCAACAAATTGCTCAGCCATGAGCCTTCTTCCTCCTGATAACTGGACCTGAGGGATCCTTAGAGATCCTCGGCCTTCGTCTATTCATCCACGAATGGGTGAGAAAGTCACCCCTGTCAAAGAGATTTTGTGGAGCCGGGATAAGCCGGGCTGGCCATGGAAACACTTTGGATTTCAAAGGAAGGTGGCTGGGTCTGCTTACAAATTGGCAAAGTAATCCGTAGCATCAATCAGCCGCGACAATATGCCGGGCTCGGAGGTTGCGTGAGCCGCGCCGGCAACCAGATGCAATTGCGATTCGGGCAAAGCGCGATGCAGGCTCCAGGCCGTTGCCGGAGGTGTCACCATATCCTGACGGCCCTGCACAATAATACAGGGAATATGCGCGATAGCCTGCGTCGCAGCCAGAATTTGCCCCTCGGCAAGGAAGGTTTGATGAACAAAATAATGCGTTTCGATGCGGGCCAGAGCCAGACTCTGGTCAGCATCAAGTGTGAGCCTTTCTGGTCTCGGGGTCACACTCATCAACTCGGCCTCCCAGGCGCACCAGGCTTTGGCAAAATGAATGCGTTGTTCCATCGTACTTTCGGTCAGGCGTTGGTAATAGGCGCTGATCAGATCATGTCGCTCGGCTTCGGGAATGGGATCGATAAATCTCTGCCAGGCATCGGGATAGATTTGCGAGGCCCCGTAGCGATAGAGCCAATCGAGTTCGCTTTGGCGGCCAGTGAAAACGCCGCGCAGCACTAAGGCTTCCACATGTTGGGGAAAAGCCTGAGCATAGAGCAGTGCCAAAGTCGCGCCCCATGAGCCACCCAGAATGAGCCAGCGCTCCACATTCAAATGCAGGCGCAAGCGCTCCAGATCAGCTACAAGATGTGCTGTTGTATTAGCCTCAAGTCCGGCATTTGGAATGGATCTGCCGCAGCCGCGCTGGTCAAATAAAATGATCTTGTAAACGGCAGGATTGAACAAGCGCCTATGATCAGCATGGCAAGCACCGCCCGGCCCGCCATGTAAAAAAACGGCAGGCTTGCCTTGCGGATTGCCGCTGACTTCCCAAAAGATGTGATGGCCATCCCCGACATCGAGCCAGCCCTTATCATAGGTCTTTAATGGGAGATAAAGCTCGCCAATAAAGCGACTCATCAGCTCAGGAACTAGCTAGAGTTGGATCGGCGCGACCCAAAGCGGTAGATGTCGGGAAGACCAGAGATTTGATCACAACAGGCACAGCACCTGAAGACTCCAGCAATGCTCCAATGTCGATGAAATCAAACTCTTTGAGGATAATGCCATCAATTGAAACAATCGGATTGGTGAGCTTGGTTTCTTCCAAAGCATGAATACCGACCAACCCGCCAATATCGCCATCTCCCACCAATATGAGCGGAAATCCTTTCTCCAATTGTTTCGACAGACCTAGGCAAATGCCACGGCAAAAGGCATCGAGACGACCAAAAGTGGCTGAGCCCTCCCAGCGATAACAAAGTGCGACCGATTGCTCGCCTTCATGCAGATCAAGACGCCGCAGGGCCTGACGCACGCTCTGTGCGACAGCCTGCGGATCAATCACCTCTTCGGATAATGGCAGATCAGGAACGACCACCGGCACATTGCGCACGGGCAAAACATCATGAGGCGCCACAAAAATCGTGCTGCCGCTCACCTGAATTGTATATTGCGACGCGCCCACAACAGTGGCGCGAATGCCTTGATCGGGTTTTTCAATCGCCACGCCCCAGGCTTCAATTCGGCTCTTGATGGCTTTGGCAAGGCGCGGGCCCAGATCACCAAAGCCCTGAGTTTGCAAACCATAGACATATTCCGATACGCCACCGGAGAAGGTAATCGCATCAGGTTTGCGGGCATTGACCAG
>OMIJ01000066.1 GCA_900299065.1 Hyphomicrobiales bacterium | reverse complement strand
CGTCTGCAACGACTTTGGTCGGCAGCCCGGGCCAAGGCGCTTATGTGGCAGCCAATGGCTATCTGCAAGGTTTGGCCAGACAAAGACGCAATATAGGCCTGCCAGCTCTGGCAGTTGCCTGGGGCGCCATTGCCGATGCGGGCGTATTGGCCCGCGACACGGAGACAGCAAAGAAACTGGCGCGCGCCACAGGCGTGGTGGGTATTCCCGCGCGTGATGCGCTCAACCAATTGGGTGTGATGCTGACCCAGCACTCAGGCGAGGCGACACGTTACTTTGCCGATATCACGCCGGGCGGCGCCATGCGGGACATGAAGCTTCTCTCCACACCCGCCTTTGCACCTGCCTTTGGTGCACGCGGCCCGGCCGATATCGGCGAGGAAGTGGATCTGATGACCCTCATTGAAGGGCTGAGCGATATTGAAGCACGCACCAAAGTGGCTGAATTGCTGGCCCTTGAAGTTGGTCGGATTCTGCGCCTGTCGGCTGGCGAACTTGATATCCACCGCCCCCTCACCGAACTTGGCATGGATTCGTTGATGGGCCTTGAACTGCGCATGGATATTGAAAAACGCTTTGGTGTCGAACTGCCTTTGGTAGCGATTACCTCTGTCACAAATCTGCTCGATCTTGCCGGACGTCTGATCAGCAATCTGCGCCCAAGTCAGGATCAGGGCGAAGACTCCATGGCGCCGCATAATGTAAGTCTTGATCGTGGCATGGTTGACCGTCACGCCTCCGAGACTGCTGATTTAGAAAATCTGACGCCCGTGGCCGATGCGATTGCCGAGCACTTACAAACCGTCAAGAGACTCTAATGACTGGACCTGCTGATCGCTTGTCTGCCTCTGACCGCTCTGCGCTTTTACAGAGCATGCGTGATCGTGATCGCAAAGTGGAGCCGCAACGACCGAGCAAGCCAATTGCATCTAAAAGCTGGGATACTTCATTTGAAAGCTTGCCAGCCTATCAAATGTTCAAGACCCAGCGCGCGGCGGCCGATGTCCTTGGCATAGCCAACCCTTTCTATCGTCGCCATGATGCACGAGCTGGCTCGCAGAGCATGATTGGCAATCAGCCTGTGCTCAATTTTGCTTCCTATGATTATCTAGGCCTGAATGGCCATCCGGAAATCACTGAAGCGGTGAGCAATGTCGCACGCGATTGGGGAACAAGCGTGTCTGCCAGCCGCATTACAGCTGGCGAGCGCGCTTTTCATCAGGAGCTAGAAGGCAAGCTGGCTGAAAACTATCAGACCGAAGATGCGATTACTTTTGTGAGTGGTCATGCCACGGCCGTGACAGTGATTGCAGCGCTCGTCGGGCCTAAAGATCTGGTGTTGCATGATGCGCTAATTCACAATTGCGTGATGGTCGGCACGCAATTATCCGGCGCGGCGCGGCGTGTGTTTCCGCATAATGATTGGGATGTGCTGGAATCCATCCTAGAATCTTCGCGCGATTCTTTTGAACGCGTCCTCATTGTCACAGAGGGCCTCTATTCAATGGATGGCGATGGACCAGATCTAGCCCGCCTCGTCGATATTAAAGAGCGCTGGGGCGCTTGGCTGATGGTCGATGAGGCGCATTCGATTGGCGTTCTGGGTCAGAGGGGGCGCGGCATTTTTGAAATGCAAAATGTTGACCCCAGACGCGTTGATCTTTGGCTAGGCACTTTATCCAAGACTTTAGTCAGCTGTGGTGGCTATGTGGCAGGTACACATACATTGGTTGATTATTTGAAGTTTGCGGCCAATGGACTTGTCTATAGTGTGGGCATGCCGGGTCCAGCAACCATTGCGGCATTGACGGCATTTAACATTATGCAACGCGAACCTGAACGCGTGAGCCGTCTGCATGCCAATGGCCAAAACTTCCTCGCTCTGGCGCGCGCAGCCGGCCTCGATGTTGGTTCGAGCTGGGGCTATGCAGTTGCTCCCATCATTGTTGGCGATACTTTACGCACAGTCATACTGGCTGATCGCCTGCTTAAACGCGGCATTAATGCCTTTCCCATTATTCCGCCCGGCGTGCCGGAAAAATCTGCCCGTTTGCGTTTCTTCATCTCGTCGAGCCATACACAGCAAGATATTGAGAGAGCCATTGCCACCGTTCAGGAGGAATTGTCGGCCCTTGAATCTTCCGGCATTGCGGTTGGCACAGCCAGTCGCCTGCTGAAGCGTTGAGCTTATGTCAGCAAGTTGGCGCATAGTCACGAAATACGCATTCTTGCGGCCTTCAAGCACATTCATGTCATGAGTAATCCAAAATCATGAGCAGGCCTATCATCTATGACATGCTGCGTCTCATGTTGGCGCCTTTCAGTCCAACCCCGCGCGGGATTGATCGCATTGATTTTGGCTATGCGAAATATTTACACAGCGATTGGCCCGCCCCATTTATGGGCCTTGCACCAACGCCCTGGGGCATGCGCTGTTTTGATCGCAACAAGCTCTCACATGGCATAGCGCGCACCGATCAATTATGGCTCGAGACACAAGATCGCGAGACAGACCCTGTCTATAGCGACATTAAGGCTTTTCTCTGCGGCTCTGTGAGAGATGCTGCGCATCACACAAAACCCAATGCTGCGCTCAGTACAAGTCGCGAGCTGTTGGCCTTTATAGATCTGATGCTGGCAGGGCCCTGGTCCTTTGGACTGTCAGCGCGCAATGTACCCAAGGATTCAATCTATCTGAATATCGGCCATTATGGGCTGAGTGTGCCATTGTTCCTGAACTGGCTTAAGGCAAGGCCGGATGTGCGCAAAGTCTTTCTGCTGCATGATATCATTCCGCTCGAAGTGCCGCATTTGGTTGCCCCCTCAACGGTGCGGGCTCATCAATCTGTGATGGAAGCTGTGATCGCTCATGCCGATGCGCTCATCGTGCCCAGTGAAGCGACCAAGCAATCCACTTTGACAGAATTGCGCAAACGCGGTGTGCGCGAAATGCCGATCCATGCGCTTGGTCTGCCGATGAATGAAGCCTTCATTACGCCGCAAGACCCGGATCCCGCTTTATCGGCGCGGCCATATTTTGTGATATGTGGAGCGATAGAGACACGCAAGAATCATAAACTCTTGTTTGATATTTGGCAGAAATTGGTGCAAGCCCGCGAGGCCAAAGCGCCTGCTTTGATTGTTGCTGGCCCGCCGGGCTTTCAGGGACAAGAGATAGTCAACGATCTTGCCAGCCGTGATGATCTCAAGGGCTCTGTGCATCTTGCCCATGGCTTATCCACATCGGCTTTGCGCAGTCTGATGGCGAGTGCTGAGGCATTGCTCATGCCCTCATTCACTGAAGGATTTGGTTTGCCCCCCGTCGAAGCGCTCACCTTGGGCACGCCTGCCATTGTCTCAAATATTCACGCGCATAAAGAGGTGACGGGGGAATATGGCATATGGCTTGACCCGCATGATGAAAGGGCCTGGCTCGATGCGATCACAGGCTTGCTCGATGACCCGCAAGCAAAGCAAGCGCTCCGGGCAAAGATTGCCCGCTTCAAGCCACAGACATGGGCAAGTTATATGCGAGAAGTCAGCAGTGTTTTAGAAAACATCGACTAATCTGGCGCTCATTCACCAAGTGGCACGCCGGTATTGCGCGCCTTTTCGAGGCGCGGCGGCGGAGTGATAAAGGCGCCAGGCGCGTTGATCAGATCATTCTGCAAGCGGTGCACAATTTCTGCCTGGGCCGCTTTGCGGCCCATCGGATCATAGAAAGATCCTTTCACCTGAATGGTCGAGGCCATAGCCCAAATCAGCTGACGTGCAAGAACCGGATCAACGGGCTCGGGACTGGTCCAGAATTCATCCAGAGAGCCTTGATGTGTGAGTCCGGCAATATCAAAGACGGCAATGCCCAAAACCTTTGTTGGACAAAGCGCCCGGATGGAAAAGAGACCAACAGTGGAATTGACCAACACACAACCACTGGCCTTCGGCAATATATCCTCAACATTGCCGCCATCGATGAGGATGACACGATCATCAACCTTGTGACGTTGCGCAATGGAAGTGATGATCGCCAGCCAATTCTCCATGCCATTATCATGGGGATGTTGTTTGATCACCAAGCGCATCTCTGTGCTGGCCTGCTGGGCAAAAGAGGAGATCACTTCTTCGAGCATCTTTGACAAATGCTGATAGTGCGAATTGCGGCGGATTTGATAATCACTCTGCAATTGCAAAGCCAAAAGGAAGAAGGGCCAATCCCCCGATTGGATCTGCGCTAATGTGGTCTGCGTGCGTGGGCGTGCGCGCCATTGTCGCCAGCTTCTTGTCCCCCAGCTCAGATAATCAATCAGCGGATGATAATATTTATCTGAATTGAAGAAGGGATAGAGCGGGCGCAGAAACACATTGCTGAGATGGAATGTGACTTCGGCCACCGCCTCGGCAAAGAAGGAATAAGGATAGCGTACCTGCAGATCAGGGGCTGTTGCGCGCGCCGCAATGGCACGAATAACCGAGGGATCATTGGGAAAATGCGAATAGACACCCATGCCATTGCGCTCAAGGGTTATCCAATCAGGACGCAAATATCCGTTTTCAACTGCGATGGCCTGCAAACCCATTTCGCGGGCCAATTGCCCAGCAATGCAATGATAGATTAGCTGATCCGCATAATAGAGAATATGGGTGATGTGATGACGTGTTAGAAAAGCCCTGAGATAGGTTTTCCATGATCCAAAACTGCCACGATAGGCATAAGCTCCAGATCTGCGCCAAAACAGGCTATCAGCCGGAGAAAAATTGATCTTGAAGACCTCAGTCCCCTGTGCCTGAAAGGCATCTGCCAGCTCGGGCCAGAACACGGAGGGAGGACCTTGAAGAAAAAGTATGCGATTGTGTTCGGCCATGGAAAATCTGTAGGCGCGGGTTTGTCATTACGCAAGGCGGTTGATACTTCACTCGCCTGGAGTTTGGTATAGTCACCTTCATAATCGGTTTTCGGGACTAAAGTCAGGTCGAAATATGGCATATCGCGGTATTCTCATTACAGGCGCTTCCAGCGGCATTGGCGCTGCCCTTGCGCTCGCCCTCGCCCGCCCCGGCGTCACGCTCGGCTTAACCGGGCGCGATCACCAGCGATTAGCCGCCATTGCCGATCAGGTCCGCGCCAAAGGGGCCGAGTGCCAGACTGAACCCTTCGATATCCGCAATAACTCGATTTTGCAGGATTTTATCTCGCGTTTTGCGCAGATCACGCCGATTGATCTGGTGATTGCTAATGCCGGCATTCTCGATGGACGGCGACCCGATGGCGCGCTGGAGAACGCTGAGGCAGCGCGCCATCTGCTTGAGATCAATCTATTGACGGCCATCGACACTTTTCATCAGGTGTTGCCTCATCTTCGCATCAGCAAAGGTCAGATTTTATTGATTGCATCCTTGGCCGGTCTCGCCCCCTTACCCGATGCAGCTGCCTATAGTGCCAGCAAGGCAGGATTGATCTCTTATGGTCTTGCTATG
>OMIJ01000065.1 GCA_900299065.1 Hyphomicrobiales bacterium | reverse complement strand
TTTCTCTGACCGTCAGCATTGGCAGTGTGGCCTATCCACGCGATGTTACACAAAAGCATATGATTATTGAATTGGCAGATCGCGCTATGTATCGCGCCAAGCGCATGAAGCATGATCATCACTTAGACCTGCGCCCCAGCTTTCCTGCGGATCCTCCCGCCACATTGACTGCTTAAGGTATCAAGCTTGAACAAAGCAGCGCGCTATTTGGAAAGATTGTCAGCCAGTTTTTGTAAATCTTTTGGTAAAGGGCTTTCAAACATCAGCTCTTCACCTGTAATGGGATGTTCAAAGCCCAGCACGGCTGCATGCAGCGCCTGACGATTTAAGCCCTCAATGATGGCGGCAATTTTAGGTGGCAAATGCGCAATTTTGGTTTTGAAGCCCGCCCCATAGGTTGCATCCCCCACAAGCGGATGGCCGATGTGAGTCAGATGCACGCGAATTTGATGCGTGCGCCCCGTTTCCAAATGACAGCGCAGCAGGGAAATGACCGATTTAGAGCCTGCAAGAGCGGGATAAATCGTCTCTTGCTCATAATGCGTAATCGCTAAACGGCCGCGCGATTCATCGCTGACAATGGCCTGCTTCTCGCGCTGATAGGGATGGCGGCCAATATAGGTTTCAATCGTGCCATGGCTGCGTTCTGGAATGCCCCAGACAAAGGCGAGATATTCTCGCGTCAGGGACATGGTGCGACCATGATCGGCAAATAATGCTGATAGGCCTTGATGGGCCGCATCCGTCTTGGCCACCACCAAAAGCCCCGATGTGTCTTTATCGATGCGATGCACGATTCCCGGACGCATCCCCCCGCCAATACCAGATAAGGATTCGCCGCAATGGGCAATCAGTCCATTGACCAGCGTGCCCGTTTCATGCCCATTGGAGGGGTGAACGACCATGCCTACCGGCTTGTCGACAATGATCAGATGTTCATCCTCAAAAACAATATTGAGCGCCATGGCCTCGCCCTTTGGCTCGGCAGGGACTGCGGCAGGCACATTGATTTCGACATTCTGGTCGAGTTTGAGTTTCTGATTGGCATCGCTCACAGGTAATTGGTCGATCGTCACTGCGCCAGCTTCAATCAAAGCCTTAATCCGCGAGCGGGACAGTCCGGCAATATGCGAGAGATATTTATCAAGCCGCCAGCCTTTCATCTCTTCGCTGACAAGAAAAAGATGCTGCCCTTCCCCCACAGCGGGCTGAGCAGGTTTGACCTCTTGGATTTGCGGTTCGTCTGGCTCATCCCAGCCTGGTCCGAATTGTCCCAATTGGTGACGCCGTTTAGCTTTCTGGTTCATGCGGGCTATCTATCAGCTAAATCTGCAAACTCATAAGGATTTTGTCTCGCGTGCAAACTGCTCTTTGATCTCATTCTCACTGGCAAGAGCTTTGCGAATGCTGGGGCGTTGTGCGAGCCTGTTAAAAAAATCTTCGCAATGGGCAAAGCGTTTCAGATCAAGCTCAAGCTGATGGCCGCGCCGCAAGCACCAAAAGAAATGGGCATCGACGGCTGTGAAATGATCGAAGAAGAATTCGCGGCCCGTGAGAAGAGTTTCGGCATGCTGAAAATTTTCAAAGATCATCTCTTGCGCAATGCGGCGCATGGCTGGCCCGCTTTCAGGCGCATCACAAAATTTGGGAGGCGAATTATAGCGCGAAATATGGGGATGAATGCCGGCTGCAAACCAGGACATCATCGAAATGGCTTGCAGCAATTGGCCGGCATCTGCGGGCAGCAATTTGGCGTGGGGATAATTTTGCGCAATCCAAAGATTGATCGCAACATTCTCGGTTAAGATTGTCCCCTCTATCATCAATACGGGCACCTTATGCAGCCGATTGATTGCTAGATAATCAGCGCTTTTGTTTTGCCCGCGGCGAAAATCTACGGGCTTTAAGGTGAACGAGGCCCCGGCTTCATGAAGCGAGATTAGAGGCACGAGGGCACAGGTATTGGGCGCGAAATAAAGCGAGAGTGTCATCAGTTTTGCCCCCTTGGAGAGATTTGCCTTCACAGCGACCTTGGTGAATGAAACCCCTCTCCTATATCTTGCCTAGCATGAGACGGGCTCTGGGACATGTATCCACCTAGGATGTTCGCAAAGGGTCACAAAAGGTGTTTGACTATGGTTGAAGAAAATAATCCTAAAATTGAGGCGATTCCGGCAGAGCCTGCTCCTCGCAAACTGACGCCCGAGGCTCAAAGAGCGCTGGCTGAGGCTGCTGAAAGGCGCGCACTGGCCGAGCAACAAAAGCAAGGTTTACCCAAAGAAATTAATGGTCGCGGGGGTCTGGAGCCGGTCCGATACGGGGATTGGGAGATTAAGGGCTTGATCAGTGATTTTTAAAGCTGAGTAAGATCATAAGCAGATTCAACTTAAAATTGTAGGATTATATTGATATTTTTACACTTATGATCTAATCTGATGGAATGCGCCGCTTCTCCCGATTCTATTCCTCTCATGCCTTTCGACAACGAGTCTGGTTGCTTCTGCCGGGTCTTGTTCTGGTTGCTCTGCCCCTGATCATTGCACCCAATGCTCTTCAATCCGGTCAAAGCCCCCTAACAAATCAGAGGACCGAGCCCTCGAGTGTCGATCTCAGGCGCCATGAATTTGCTGGCCCCTTTCAGGCCCAGCTCCTGCGCGTGATTGATGGGGACACTTTCGAGGCCCGTGTGCGCATCTGGTTTGGTCAGGAGATCACGACCCTAGTGCGCATTCGCGGCATTGATGCCCCAGAACTCAAGGCCAAATGCGCCAGCGAGGCCAATAACGCGGCACAAGCCCGCCAATTATTGGATGAATTCCTCTCCAGCGGGGAGATCAGGCTTTTTCAGATCGGGCTTGATAAATATGCGGGGCGAGTTCTGGCCCGCGTCGAAATTCATAAAGTCCCCTCATTGTCCGAGGATGTGGCCGAACTCATGCTGGCCTCTGCTGTCGTTCGTTCCTATAGCGGGGGCCGGCGTCAGAGCTGGTGTTAGAGTGAGGTCAGATTGCCAGCTTTGGCCAGATTGACGCGGCTTGCGCCCTTGGTGCAAGAAGGGCCATAGGCGTCAATTTAAAAAGGAAATCCCATGGCCAATGGCGAGACTGTGACCATTCAAACGCTACAGCAAATGAAACGGGAGGGGAAAAAAAGTGCCGGCGTCGTCGCTTGGGATTATCCCACCACACGCTTTGCTGAAATGGCTGGCGTTGATTTTGTTTCGATCGGCGATTCTGTGGGAGCCAATCTTTGGGGCCATTCCAATCCGCTGCAAGTGACGCTGGAGGAAATTCTGATCTGCTGCAAGGCGGTGCGTCGCGCCGCAGACCGTATTCTTGTGTCTTGCGATATGCCCTATGGACCTTTGCAGGAAGGCATAGACAGCGCTTTGAAAGCTGCCGTGCGTATCATCAAGGAAGGCGGCGCGGATATGATCAAGCTCGATGCGGCCGCAGATTTTCCCGAAGCTGTGCGCGCTCTTACCCGCGCCGGTATTCCTGTTTTTGCGCAATTTGGTTTGACGCCGCAAACAGCCATGCGGTTTGGCATTCCCTATAGCGCGCAAAATTCCGCTGGCGCGCAAGCGAGTGCTGAAGCGGCCGCTAAATTGGTCCAAGAAGCTTTAATGCTCGAAGAGGCAGGGGCTGTTGCGCTCGATTTCACCAATTCAGGTCCCATTGCTGGCAAAGCTGTGACAGAAGCAGTCAAAATTCCCGTCATCGGTGGGTTTGGTGGTGGGCCCTGGCTTGATGGGCGCGTGCGCCTTGCGCAGACCGTGCTGGGCTATGGCGAAAAATGGATCGATAGCAAGACTGATACCTATTTCAACACAGCCAAAGGCACGATCGAAGCGTTCTCGGCTTTGGTCGACGATATTCGCGCTGCCCGTCAGATCAAGGGTTAGGATCAATTCATGCCGATAGCAAAACTTGATGGTCTGCAGACACGCTACGAAGTCATCGGGCAGGGCCCGCCTATTCTCATGTATGCCCCCGGCGGCTTTGATGCGACGCTTGAGAAATGGTCGACGCAAGGCATTTATGCCAAGATCAAGCCAGTTGAGAATCTCTCCAAACATTACACTTGTATTGTGTTTGATCGGCGCGAATGCGGCCAGTCGGGCGGCCGCATCGAGCGCATCACCTCCGCTCATTATGTGACGCAGGGTCTTGCTCTGCTCGATCATTTGAAGATCGACAAAGCCCATATTATGGGCGGTTGCATGGGCTGCAATCCGGCAACAGCCTGGGGCGTCATTGCGCCAGAGCGCGCCCTTTCGCTTGTGCTCTATTGGCCTGTAGGCGGCGCTAAATATCGCATCTCAAGCCATATGCGGTTTGCCGAACATCTGGCTTTCGTCAATCAGAATGGCCTACAGGCTGTTGTTGATCTCGTTCAAAAAGATGGCAAGCCATTCGGCACAGATCCGCGCGGCGGCCCTTGGGCCTCAGTGATTAAAGCCGATGCCGATTTTGCGGCCCATTATGCCAAACAGGATGTTGAAGCCTATAAACTCATTGTGATCGGCTGGGTGCGCACAATGTTTGATCGCGACACGGCGCCCGGCGCAGAGGCGGAAGACATGCTGCGCTGTCAATTGCCTGTGCTGATCGTGCCGGGCAATGATGCCTCACATGCAACCTCTGCGGCGCGCTATCTGCAAGAATGCTTCCCCAAATCCCAATATTGGGATGTGCCTGTCTCAAGCCAGAATGAAGCAGACACAACAGAGCGTCTGCTGTCTTTTCTTGATCAGCTGAGCTGAATTTTAAATGGGCTGGGAGCGCTCAGCCCACCAAATTCCATGTGCTTTTCACAAACATTTCCTCAATCTTGATCGGCTTGGGGATAATGCTTTGAGACGCCGCATGGCTGATCAAAGTCTCGATCATTTTGCGATTGGGCTCCATGCCATAGGGCAGGGGATCGGCATGGCTGATGTCATAAATCTTTTGATGCACAATATCGGCTGCATCAGGATTTGTGATTTCGCCAGCTTTCAGTTTTTCGACATAAATCTGCTTTGATTGTGCAAAGGCATTGAACACATCTGCGGCTAAATCCGGATATTTTTCGATCAACTCATCACGAATGACGACAAGATGATTGATGGGATAATGACCATTGCGCTTATAGGCCTCAAGGCCGATTTGCAGAGCATTGGGAATGAGCGGCGCTATCGCTTCATTCTTGGTTTCAAGACCAATGGCGGCTGCCAATTCACCTGAGAGCAGCATGTCTTCCATCTGCTTGCCAGCTTCAATGGGGATGACATTGGACGGTGGCTTATATTCAGCAACATGCTCATCGCCTGAGAGCACAAAGGTGATGGATTTTAAATCGACGCCATATTGCTCTTCCAAAATCCCGCGCGCCCACACACCTGTCGTCACTGTATAGCCGCGATTGACGCCAACCTTTTTGCCTTCAAGATCCTTCGGGCTTTTGATCGCAGAATTTTTACTGACCAGAATAGCGCCATGATGATATTGGCGCACGAGAGGCACAGGTATAGCGGTGAATTTTTTGCCATGAGCTTTGGCGCATAAATAGGTTGTGATCGCCAATTCGCAAATATCAAATTCATTGGCTCTGACCTGGCGACGAAATCCCGCAATCAAGGGTTCAACCTCGATGAATTCGGGCACAAAGCTTTGCGGTTTGACAAGGCCTTCTTTGAACGCGCGGTTATTGCCCTGAGTGCGTGTGACAATGGTAAATTTCGGCAAGGACATTTTTGCTTCTTCCTCTAGCGGTTTGGTTCAAGATTAACCTTTATTTTCCAAACTATCCAGCCTGAACGTGTGAGAGGCAATGGCCGCTGGCCTTTTTCCCTGCGATTGACTATTTCAAGCCTTGTTCAATGTGTCCGGAGTTCCCATGCGTGAAGCGCAGCGTGCGGACGGAAAAATTAATCTGTCCGGAGTTTGGCGAGGTTTGTATTCTTCGCAAACCATCGACTTTCCCATATCTTTTGTTGCCACTCTGCTTGAGCGTGGGCGCACTCTATCGGGCGTGACGGAAGAGACACGCTCGACCGTCTCCAGCAATTCTAAGTCCGCTAGGAACAAGGCACAGATTGATGGCATGCGCCATTCGCGTCTGGTTGATTTCATTAAAACCTATGATGATCAGGCCCTCGGCCTGTTCAGAGTTAATTTTGCGGGCCTTGTGAGCCGCGATGCCTCCGAAATTGCAGGTCAATGGTCGCGGCAAGATGGCACAGGCGGGACCTTTCTCATGGTCCGCCAGAGTCATTTGGTTGAAGCTGACGAGCAGGCCAGTGACATAGAAGCCTGATCACCTCTGCCTTGCTTGGTTAACAACAAGGACATCCCATAATCTCATCGACGATGAGACGATCTTTCATCCAATAGGGTGGCAGATCATCCTCAACCACATCGACCGCCGCTTTAAAAATCCGGAAATGATGCCGGGTCTCGGGCGAAGTCCAGAATGCAACCACCGTATCCACGGGCGGGCATCCGGGCAGTGTACAGGCCAGTTCGGCGACACTCACCACATCCTCTTCCCCTAGAGAGAAACGGACTTGAGTCCAGGCCTTGATCTGGCGTAGCGCTGCCAGCTGTTCGGGGGTTTTCTTCAAAAAGGGATTGATGACGTCCATGGTGACAATCTAGCACCAAAGGCCCGGCGAGAAAAATTGCGCTTGACCCCATACGTCCCAGTCCTAATGTGCCCCCGAACAGGGCCATGAGAGGAGAGTGCTGTGGCAAATAAAGTTTTGGCGGCCGTAAGAACCGCCCCCGGAAAGACCGAAATTCGTGAATTTCCCATGCCCGATATTGCCGAGGATGCGGCACTGATGCGCATGGAAGTTGCCGGAATCTGTGGCACTGATGTCAAGCTTTATGAGCATCCCCCGAGTGCAGCCCCGGTGATTATGGGTCATGAGAATATTGGCTATATCGAAAAATGCGGCAAGGAATTCCCCCGCCGCAAAGGTTTCAAAGAGGGCGATCTCGTTTTCGTCGAACATTATGTGATGTGCGGCAAATGCGAATGGTGCCATTCAGGCCAATATCGCCATTGCGAAAACACCAATTGGCGCACCAATCCCAATTCCATCCGCTATGGTTATACATCGGCAGATCGCGCGCCTCATCTTTATGGTGGCTTTGCGCAATATGTCTATCTGCCCTGGAATTCCGTGGTGCACCACGTGCCCAAGGGTGTCTCGCCCGAGCTTGCCGGTCTTGTCACACCTATGGCCAATGGCATTGAATGGTCTTTGTTTGAAGGTCAGGTGAAATATAATTCTACCGTCCTCATTCAGGGCCCCGGCCAGCAGGGCCTATCCCAGACTGTGATCTGCAAACAGGCCGGCGCTAAAAATATCATTATCACCGGCACTGCCAAGGATGGCGCGCGTCTTGAAGTCGCCAAGAAGCTCGGTGCTGATCACACCATCAATGTGAATGCGGAAAATCCGCTGGAAAAGATCATGGAATATACTGGCGGTCTGGGTGTTGATGTGGTGCTTGATTGCACGGCAGGCGCCGGTACTGTGCCGATTTTGCTTGGCATTGAAGCGCTCAAAGCCAAAGCAGGTCGCATTGTGGTGCAAGGTGAAATGCCCGAATTCCCCAATTTCCCCATTGGCAAGATGACGACCAAATATATCACCATGCATTCTGCACGCGGCCATTCCTATCTGGCCTGCGAATTGGCGTTGCAGCAATTGGCATCCAAGCGCTTCCCGCTGGATCTGATCACAACCCATCGCTTCGGTCTGAATGAAGTTGATAAGGCAATCAAATCCGTTGGCAATAAGGAAGGCGGCGTCAAGGATGTGATCCACGCCTCTCTGATGCCCTGGATGTGATCTGACGATTGCTCTTCAGCACTGCATGTGATCAGGCGCGTTTTCGAACGCGCCTTTTCTTTGCGCTCAATTAAGGCTGCGATGTTTCGACAGGGCAATCCTCTCTGCTGCCCCATTCCGACCAGGAGCCATCATAAAGCGCCATTACGGGCTTGCCGATCCGCTCAAGAGCAAGCGAAACAATTGCCGCCGTCACACCTGAACCGCAACTGGTGATGATGGGCTGATCCGATTTTACGCCCTGCGCTTCAAAGATTCGGATCAACTCGGCGTCCGATTTGAGTCGGCCCTTTTCAATTAAACTATCGGCAGGCACATTAATCGCTCCAGGCATATGGCCGGATCGCACGCCCGGCCTTGGCTCAGGCGCAAGGCCTGCAAAGCGCGCAGCTGGCCTAGCATCGAGAATTTGTACATAGCCTTCGGCGAGGGCTTGTCGAACTTGCTCCAAATCAGCAATTGCTGAGCGATCCAGTTGAGCACGAAAAAATTTGGCTGGTCTTGTTTCCAATCCGCTTGTGAGGGGGCGATCCTCGGCAATCCATTTGGGCAAGCCGCCTTCGAGAATGCGCACATCCTCTATGCCATAAATTTTTAACATCCAGCGTACGCGAGGGGCAGCCAATAGGCCTGCGCCATCATAGACAATCACACTCGTGTCGGCGGTCAGGCCCAAACGTGAGGCGAGGGCGGAAAAGCTTTTCTCATCAGGCAGCATATGCGGCAAAGGGGAGCTGGCATCGCAGATCTCGTCTATGTCAAAACGAACAGCGCCAGGAATATGGCCGGCCAGATATTCGGCCTGCGCATTACGTCCAATTGCGGGCAAATACCAGGAGGCATCCAAAATGGCGATTGAGGGATGGTTCAGCCGACCTTCCAGCCATTGGGTGCTGACAAAAATCTCATCCCCGTCATGATCTGACATATTGGTCCCCTGATTAGGATTCACAGTGTTATGAAGCTTCTATCACCTATGTCTCATCGGCGCAGCCAGATGAGCAGGGGACTGCTACTTAAAAATTTTTTACTGTTGCAGAGCCGTCGCAGACTCATTCCTTAATCTGTTGTTTAACCAGTTGATCAAAGATTGCGAAGTTGCGTTTTTTCGGGGGTTTATCTTGAACAGGTCATTTCGGCTCAGCCTGCTATGCGGGACTGGCATTCTTGCTATTGCGCTTCTCTCCACCTCCAGCGAGGCTCGGACTGCTCGGCAATCTTCTGGCGAAACGGATCAGGCCCGCGGCGAAGTCGGCATCAAGCTTGGCCAAACCTATCCAGCCGGCACAATTGTGATCAATGTCAGCAAGAAAAAGCTTTATCTGGTGACAGGTGAAGATCAGGCCATTCTTTACCCCGTGGCTGTGGGCAAAGGTAAAGCGGCCTGGACGGGCACAGCCTATGTGAAAGAAAAATTCGTTCGCCCCGATTGGGCGCCACCCGCCGTCGTCAAGCATGACAATCCCAGCCTCCCCGATTTGATTCCCGGCGGCACCCCCGCCAATCCCATGGGCGAGCGCGCTTTGACCTTGAGTCTGGATGAAATTGCCATTCACGGCACTTCGCAATCCATGCGTAAATCGATCGGCACAGCCGCCTCCTATGGCTGCATTCGCATGCTGAATGAGGATGTCGTCGATCTTTATGAGCGTGTGAGTGTTGGCACGCCAGTCGTCGCTATTCGCTGATCATTCTGCCTATTGATAAGACTGACTTTTTAAAAATGTTCGGCTAAACTCAGGGTTCTGAGAGGTGGCCAATGCGCACGCGCGCCGACATGAATGATATTCATCTGCATTATTTTCTGCGTCCCGATCACCTCGACGCAGGGCGCATCTGGGCGGCGGCCTCGTCTCTGACCAGGCCTTTGATCGAATTTGAAGACCGCCGCGCTTGGCTGTTTGATGTGATTGAGAACTGGCATGATCAAGGTGCCAGAACCTATTGTGCGCTTGATGCGATGAATGGCCATATGCGGGGATTTGTGACGATCGATCCTCATAGCAAACGCTTGTTGCAAATTGTTGTTGCGCCGGAGGCTCTGGGGTCGGGGCTGGCTAAAACGCTTCTGCTCAAAGCTCGCAGTGCTGCACCTGCTCGCATGGATGTGATTGTGGCCAGAGATAATCTGCGCGCATTGCGCTTTTTCGAGCGCGAGGGCTTTCGCCCTATGGGTCCGGCACAAGATATTGTGACCGGCGATCCGGCAATTATTCTGGAATGGCGCGCGTGATGTAACTTAGTGCGTGCTGGTTTCGAATTGTAAACGGGCCAGTCGCGCATAAAGACCATCGGCCGCAACAAGGCTTTGATGAGTGCCCTGCTCGACAATGCGTCCGGCTTCCATGACCAGAATCCGATCCGCTTTGAGAATGGTGGCAAGACGATGCGCAATGACAAGCGTCGTGCGATCTTTCATAATTGTGTCGAGAGCCTTTTGAACCAGAGTCTCATTCTCGGCATCAAGCGCAGAGGTCGCTTCATCAAGCAGAAGAATGGGCGCATCTTTCAAAATTGCGCGGGCAATGGCCAGTCTCTGTCTTTGCCCGCCTGAAAGTGTCACACCGCGCTCGCCCAGACGTGTGTCATAAGTTTGCGGCAAATTTTCTATGAATTCGCTGGCTGCGGCACGCTCTGCGGCTTGTTTGATATCTGCCAATGACGCATTGGGACGGCCATATTCAATATTGTCTTTGATGCTGGCGCCAAAGATCACCGGATCTTGCGGCACCAGCGCCATGCGAGCACGCACCAGATCAGGATCAGTCTGCGGCAATTCAATGCCATCAATGCGAATGCTACCCTGTGTGGGATCGTAAAAGCGCATCAATAATTGAAACAAAGTGGATTTGCCGCCACCCGAAGGTCCGACAATGGCAATCGTCTCTCCGGGGCGGATGTGAAGGCTAATATCCTTGAGAACATAAGTGTCAGGACGTGTGGGATAGGCAAAGCTCACATGATCGAATTGTATTTCGCCACGTGCCGGCTCTGACATTGGCAAGGGATGACTTGGTGCGACAATTCCAGGGCGCACAGCTAGAATTTCTGCAATGCGCCCTGCCGCGCCAGCGGCAGCGGAAAGCTCGCTCCACACTTCTGATAATTGCCCCAATGAGCTTGCGCCAAAAACCGCATAGAGCACAAATTGCGATAAAAGACCGCCGGATATGCGGCCCTCCAGCACATCATGTGCGCCCAACCACAGCACACCAATCACGCTGGAAAATGCAAGGAAGATTGCCACCATTGTCAAAATCGCACGCGCCCCCAATGCGCGTTTGGCCGTGACATAGGCGTCTTCGACGGCGCCAGAGAAGCGCCCCGAAGTCAGACTTTGTGCATTGAAGGATTGCATGGTGCGCACAGCGCCCAAATTTTCCGAGGCAAAGGCTGTCGCTTCTGCCAGCGAATCTTGTGCAGCACGCGAGCGCGCCCGCACGGATCGGCCCGAGGCAACCAGAGGAAACACAATCACCGGAATGGCGATCAAAACCAATGCAGATAATTTTGCACTGGTGACAATCATCATGATGATGGCACCAATGAACAAGAAGAGATTGCGCAGCAAGACTGAGGCAGATGCGCCAAAAGCGGATTTCATCTGCGTCGTATCTGCGGTCAGGCGAGATAATAATTCACCAACTTTGGCCTGATCATAAAAACTTGCGTCCAGCCGTGCCAAATGAATGAAGACATCGCGGCGCAAATCAGCCACCACGCGCTCACCCAAGCTCATCACCAAATAATATCGACTGGCCGAGGCAATCGATAAAACGGTGACCACAAGTGCCATGGCGCCAAAATACCAATTGATCAGATCGGAGGTTTCGGCGGTAAAGCCGTGATCCACCATGCCGCGCAAGGCCAAAGGCACGGTTAAAGTGGCAGCCGAGGCCACAATCAGGGAGATCAGCGCGGCCAAAATCCAGAGGCGATGGCGCACAGCATAGGGAGCCAAGGGTAACAGGGAGCGCAGGGAGGTCCGGGCCGGGCCGGAGGCCGCTTTAGGAGTGGTGTCAGTCATCAGGGCTGTTTACGCCCTTTATCCATGTTCGCAAGATCGATGATGAAAGCCGGTCAACTTGGTCTTGTCTCGCCCCTTGGGCTGGGATATAGAACCCACCAATCCCATCAGGGAAACCCATGCCCCTGCCGAGCGATCGGCCATCCTACCATTGAAGGATAGATCCGTGAAAGCCGATATCCACCCCCATTACCACACCATCAAGGTCGTTATGACCGATGGCTCCGAATTCGTAACTCGCTCCACCTATGGCTCGGAGGGCGACAAGCTGGCGCTTGATATCGACCCAAAGACCCATCCGGCCTGGACCGGCGGGAGCGCCCAATTGTTCGATCGTGGCGGCCGCCTGTCGAAATTCACCTCCCGCTTTGGCAGCATTGGCCAAGCTAAAAAGTAATTCATTGTTCTGGAAGGATTTTGATCCTTCAAGGACTCCGCTTAGAGAAAAACCCCGGCCTTTCGGTCGGGGTTTCTTTTTGCAGATGGATCTTAAGTGGAGTGGTATATCTGGCTGTAGGGGATGATGGCCCCCATCAGCCTATTGGGCCTTTAGGCCGAAGGGGATCGGAAAGCCTCTTCCAGGCGCACCATCTGGGAGCGAGGCCCTATCAGGGGTGCTGGCTGATCGGTAGGCTTGGCATAGAGCAGGCGATCAAGGTGAATCAGCCTATTTTGCAGACGCAGGGAGCGTTCGCACAAATCTCTCAATCTAGCCGGCAGACGGGCAAATTGATCAGGATTTGTGGCGAGATCCTGCAGCGATAATTTCACTTTATGTTTGTCTGAGGCGGCCTGCAGCGGGGATAATTCGCCCTCATTGACCGCTCTTTGCAGCAAGAGCCAGGAGGCCATTTGCATCAAACGCGTGGTCAGTCGCATGCTTTCTGAGGCATAGCTCAGGGAATCCAAACGGGACAGGGTCTTGGATTCAGTCCTGCCGGGGCCATCGAGATAGCCCGCAGATTCTTCGACCAGGGCCATTCCTTCTTTGAACAGAACTTTGAACGTATCAGAGGCGGCCAGAATATTGGCAAAGGACACAGTATTGGCTGGTTCCTCGTTGAAAGACATTAAGTTAGCCATTTGGAACACTCTCCCGCACGCTGTCCTTGCGGACTTGGGATCATCGGCAATTCGATATGCGCATACTATAGCTCAAAATCGCGGCTCTGTGCTCTTTAGTCTTCGTTAACCTTAATGGCCGGACCTAGCTTAAGCCTCTTGCACTGGCGCAAACAAAAAAAGCCGCCCGAGGGCGGCTTGAAAGTTGGTAACAGGGAGGCGTCAAACAAAGTGACAGGAGTCACTCATATATCCTGTCGAAACAGGATGAGACATTAATAGTCTGGAATCCTTAATTCGCAGTAAAACGCAGGTCTTTTATTGTGTCGACCACCTTCTCTAGGATTTGAAGATAGCATCGGCAGCAAGACGAGACGCTGCTTTGGCAGCTCTGGTCTGCTTTAGGCGTTCTATCTCAGCCATGAGCAAGTCTATGCGCTCGTCAATTTCATCAACGGAAAGAAGATCCAAAGCTTGCCCAATGTCATGGGCTGGGGGTTTCTTCAAAGGTGCAGTGGAGAAGGGGTCATCATCCGCGCGAGCCATAGCAGCCTCCATCGTCACAACTCAGAATGAATTTTATCAGCCTTCCAGTCTGTGTCACCTGTGTCCCTCATGTGTTCATAAGCAACATGGACATAATGCAAGACGACCGCTACCAAGGCGGATCGTTTGCAACAGCTGAATAAGTTAGTGAGGATTTATGACTCAACTCCCAGCCACAATGACAGCCATGGCCATTACCGAGCCCGGCGGTCCGGACGTGCTCAAGCCCGTATCCCGGGCTGTGCCAGTACTGGGAGCAGGTGAAATTCTCATCAAAGTTGCCGCTGCCGGGGTCAATCGTCCAGATGTATCGCAGCGACAGGGCAAATATCCGCCACCGCCCGGTGCCTCTGATCTGCCAGGCCTCGAAGTGGCGGGTGCAGTCGTCGGGCGAGGTGAGGGAGCAGAGCGCTTTTCACTTGGCGATCAGGTCTGTGCTTTGGTGCATGGCGGTGGCTATGCAGAATATGTCAGCGTGCATGAATCCATCGCTTTGCCGGTTCCCGCCAATTTCAGCCTGATAGAGGCGGCCGCCGTGCCGGAGACTTTTTTTACGGTCTGGACCAATGTCTTTGCGCGGGGACGTTTGCGAAAAGGTGAAACCCTGCTGGTTCATGGCGGCTCGTCTGGCATTGGCACAACGGCGATCATGTTGGCAAAAGCCTTTGGCGCAACTGTCTTTGTGACGGCGGGCAGTGACGAAAAATGCGCCGCTTGTGTTAAATTGGGGGCAGATCAGGCGATCAATTATCGCACGCAGGATTTCGTTGAACAGGTCAAGCACTTCACGCAAGGCAAGGGTGTAGATGTGATCCTGGATATGGTCGCTGGTCCCTATGTGAACCGCAATTTTCAGGCGGCAGCGCAAAATGGCCGGATTGTGCAGATTGCCAGCCAGCTAGGCTATAAGATTGAGCTGGACATCCGACCCATTTCGGCCAAATGCTTGACCTATACAGGCTCAACTCTTCGCCCGCGCACAATTGCGGAAAAGGGAGCCATTGCCAAAGCCCTCCATGAAAATGTCTGGCCGCATTTGAATTCCGGCAAAATAAGACCCGTCATTGACTCGGTTTTTGCGTTCAATGAGGTTGCCAAAGCCCATGCACGCATGGAAACCAGTCAGCATATTGGCAAGATCGTTCTGACGCTCTGAATCTGCTTGAGATGGTGAAATAAACCTTCAGGCCCCTTCCCAAACTTGGTTTCCAGACCAGATTTGTTATGATCCGGGAAATTGTGCAATGCTCAATCGGATCCCGGTTTTGGGATGTGTGATGTAAGTTCCAATCAACTGGACTGACATAAACGGGAGGACATTATGGACCAACGCATTATCGATCTTTACGACGAATTCGTGCATGTGCATTTTGATCGCCGCTTGTTTATCGAGCGTGCGGCCAAAATCGTAGGCAGCCTGTCAGCTGCAGCTGCGCTTTTGCCGCTCTTGCAATCCAATTATGCCAATGCTGCAACAATTGCTGAAAACGATGCCCGCATTGCCGTTGAACGGGTGACCTATAAGGGCGCTTCCGGCGATGTGAAAGCCTATCTGGCCAAGCCCAAGGCGGATGGCAAGCGCGGGTCAATCATCGTCGTTCACCAGAACCGCGGTCTTAATCCGCACATTGAAGATCTGGCCCGTCGTTTTGCGGTCGATGGCTATAATGCCTTGGCCGTTGACTTCTTGTCCCAGCTGGGTGGTAGCCCAAAGGATGAAGAGGAGGCAATGAAGCTTTATCCCAAGCTTGATAATGCCAAAGTGACCGGAGATGCTAATGCCGCTGTCGCATTCATGCGCACGCGTGCAGAATCCAATGGTAAGGTCGGAGCGGTTGGATTTTGTTGGGGCGGCGGTGTGATCAGCCAAATGGCTGTTACAGACCAAAGTCTGAATGCCGGTGTGATCTATTATGGCGCGCCGCCCGCTTTGGGCGAAGTTCCAAAGATCAAGGCCAAATTGCTGGCCCATTATGGTGACACAAAGCTCGATACACGTCTGGGGGCCATGCTGCCTGACTTTGAAAAGGCTTTGAAAGAGGCCAAGGTCGATTATCAGCTCTTTGTCTATGAAGGTGCCAACCATGCCTTCAATGATGATACCCAGCAGCCGCGTTATGAGGCCAATGCCGCTAAAACGGCTTGGGAGCGCACTTTGGCTCTCTTTAAATCCACACTCGCTTAGACAAGATTTTTAAGCACAATAAGCAAACCCGGCACGCAAGCGTCGGGTTTTTTTATTTGATTTGTCACAAAATGAAGGTTCCGGCCGCACTGGTAATGGTCCTTTAACACAACATCTGTTCCATAGATGCGGAAAATTGTGCCGATTCCTTTGTTGGTCAATTGCGCCTAGCATCTGGTCAGTGATTCGCTCAGCGCAGTGAATGCAGATGCAACCGTTGGCTCTCGGGTCCGCGGCTCCATGTTCGAACCTTATGAACGGAAAACTTCATGTCCGTCTTTTCTCTTGATGCTCTCGATCTTGCCGCCCTGCTGTGCTCACGTGTGTGCCATGATGTGATCAGTCCCGTGGGGGCCATCGTCAACGGGCTCGAAGTATTGGAGGAGGAAAAGGACGCTGAAATGCGCGCCTTTGCCATTGATCTGATTAAGAAGAGCGCCAGCACGGCCTCGGCGCGCTTGCAATTCTGTCGTCTGGCCTTTGGTGCGGCAGGTTCAGCAGGGGCTTCAATTGATACGGGCGATGCGGAATTAGTCGCGCGCGGTCTGCTTGCTGATGAGCGCACCAAATTGGAATGGAATGCACCGCGGGTCTTGATGGCCAAGAACAAGGTTAAACTCATTCTCAATCTTTGCCTGATTGCGGCGGCCTCCATTCCGCGCGGCGGCGTGATTACGCTCACCATTGAAGGCGAGGGCAATGACATTGGCATGCGCGTGGAATCGCGAGGACCTAATTTGCGCCTTGCGCATGGCGTGCCTGCGCTTTTGGCCGGAACACCAGAGAATGGGCATGTGGATGCACATGGAATTCAAGCCTTTTACGCAGGTCTTGTGGCACGCGATTCCAACATGCAGATTGATGTGGATGTGAATGCAGAGCGTGTTTTGATCTCTGCGCAGCCGCAAAGTAAGGGTGAGAGTCTCGAGTCAGCACTCAGTACTACGTCAGATGCGTCCGATAATCCGCAAGTTGCATTAGGATAAGCTGACTATAGGCCAAATGCAGATATGCTGGCTAAAGCCAATCTTAATATTGGTTAGATAAGATCCGATAGGTACCGTTTTGGTGACTGTCGGATTTTTTTATGGATGATCTTTTAAAAGATTTTCTGGTCGAATCGGCCGAAAGCATTGACACGGTGGAAGCTCGCCTTGTCCAATTCGAGCAGGATCCGAGTGATAAGGATATCCTCAACTCGATTTTCCGCCTCGTCCATACGATGAAGGGAACATGTGGCTTTATCGGACTGACACGTTTGCAGCGCATAGCACATGTGTCTGAATCTCTGATTGGTAAATTAAGAGATCATGGCACGGGAGATCGTACCTCAGTCACCCTCATTCTCTCGGCAATTGATAGAATCCATCTCATCCTGAAAAGTCTGGAAGACACAGGTCTTGAGCCTGAGGGGGATGATGAAGACTTAATCGATCTCATCGAAATTGAATTAGCGCGCGTATTTCACAAAACTCCAGAATGGCCCTCTGACTCGGCTTCCTTGGAACAGAGTGCGAGCGAACCAGAGCAGAACCAGAGCGCAGATAAGTCTGGCGTTTTGGCAGCCGAAAGCAAGATTTCTAAGGCAACGACAATTAAGATAAAAAAGCCTCAAGAGGCTCAAGGCATTTCAGCTAAACGGGCAGGAGTCCAGGTCCGAGAGGCAACCACCATTCGTGTTTCGATTGATGTGCTGGAGCGCATCATGACCCTGGCGTCGGAATTGGTGCTCACGCGCAATCAATTATTGGAGCTTGCCAGACTGGTCAAAGATGATGATCTATCGACCACCTTGCAACGTTTGTCATCAATCACAAGTGATTTGCAACAAAATGTGATGCAAGCACGTATGCAGCCTATCGGGCGTCTATTCGAGAATTTGCCTCGAATGGTGCGGGATCTTTCCTTGGAGCTGGGCAAACAAATCGATTTGATAACTTTAGGTTCAGAGACTGAAATTGACCGACAATTAATAGAATATATTCGTGATCCCATTCTTCATCTCATTCGCAATTGTGCCGATCATGGCCTTGAATCGCCAGCTGAGAGATTGGCCTTAGGCAAGAGTGAAAAGGGCAATATCAAAATACAAGCCGCCCATGAGGCGGGTTATATTACAATTATCATCAGTGATGATGGTCGCGGCTTGAACATTGAGAGAATTCGCAACAAGGCAGTGACTAGCGGACTTATTACTGAAGCCGATGCTGAGCGGTTGCCAGAAGAAGAGGTCTATAAATTCATTTTTGCCGCTGGGTTTTCCACCGCCCAGCAGGTGACCAACGTCTCAGGTCGTGGCGTTGGTATGGATATGGTTCGTGAGAATATTGAATCCATAGGCGGCTCTATCAGTCTTGGTTCCATA
>OMIJ01000064.1 GCA_900299065.1 Hyphomicrobiales bacterium | reverse complement strand
TCATCAATGACCCATGTGTCTTTTGTGCCTCCGCCCTGGCTGGAATTGACCACCAGTGAACCTTCTTTCAACGCAACGCGTGTCAATCCGCCCGGAACAATGCGAATGCCATCAGATCCTGACAGGACGAAAGGTCTCAAATCCACATGACGCGGATGGATTCCTGAGTCAAAAGCTGTTGGACAGGTAGAGAGATTGAGAGTTGGCTGGGCTATAAAATTGGCAGGGTCATGTTTGAGTTTTTGAGCAAATTCGGCTAGCTCCAATTTGCTGGCATGCGGCCCGATCAGCATGCCATAGCCGCCAGATCCGTTCACTTCCTTGACAACCAGTTCTGATAAATGATCGAGCACATAGCGCAGTGAATCTTGTTCCCTGCAACGCCAGGTGGGAACATTTTTCAATATGGCCTCTTCACCAAGATAAAAACGGATGATCTCCGGCATATAGGTGTAAATCGCTTTATCGTCGGCAATGCCTGTGCCCACAGCATTGGCAAGGGTCACATGGCCTGCCCGATAAGCCTTCATGAGTCCGGGCACTCCCAATGTTGAATCCGCCCTAAAACAATCAGGATCAAGGAAGTCATCATCAATGCGACGATAAATGACATCCACCCGTTCTGGCCCGCGCGTCGTGTTCATGTAAACCATATCATCGCGAACAAACAGGTCACGCCCTTCCACCAATTCGACACCCAATTTATCAGCAAGAAAGGAGTGCTCATAATAGGCCGAATTATATTGGCCAGGAGTCAGCACAACAATATTTCCATCCTGTCGTGATTTGTGAGGAACAATTGAGCGAAGACTGGCCAGAAGGGAGTCGGTGTAATTCTCGACCGGTGCGACATGGTGCTGGGCGTAAAGCTCAGGCAGAAGGCGCATCATAACTTCACGGTTTTCCAACATATAGGACACACCCGAAGGTGTGCGCACATTATCCTCGAGAACATAAAAATCAGCAGCATCGAGACGCACAATATCAATCCCGGCAATATGGACATAAATGTCATGGGGGACGTGCCAGCCTGACATCAGGGGCCGATAATGGGGATTGGCGAGCACAATATCCGCCGGGATGATCCCGGCCTTTAATATGTCCTGCTGGTTATAAATATCTGTTAGAAACAGATTGAGGGCCTGCACCCTTTGAATCAGTCCTCTCTCAAGACGATTCCATTCGCTGCGCGAAATCATCCGTGGAATGAGATCAAAGGGGATCAAGCGTTCGCTGGCTTCTTTATCGCCATAGACAGCAAATGTGATTCCGATGCGCCGAAACATCATTTCGGCTTGCGCGCGTCGCGAGGCCAGAACCTCTCTGGGCGCCTCGTTCAGCCATTTTTGAATATGCGAATAGACGGCCCGGTGACGGCCTTCGGGCTTCATCATTTCGTCAAAAGAAACCAGCTTTTCCATTCTGCGGCTCCTTGAAATGGACATTGGGTGGAACAGGTCATCATGAATAGAAGCAAGCGCCGTACCATTTGAAAGGGCTATTTTGACGCCGGCAATGGCTGTTTAATTGTCCTAAGAAGCTATAATTAAAGGCAATGCATAATTTATGGGCACAATTGCTTTACACTCTGCTATAAAACCAGACTGCAGGGTGGGAAAGGACGCCATCAGATCGATAGTCTGTTCGCCCTCGAAAGAAGTCATCCTTGATCATCAGTTCGTTAGGATTATCCTTGGGTGGCTAGCAGGAAATATGACAATGGGTCTTGGACGGAACAATTGGCAGAACTCAAAAGCGATGACGCTGAGGGCGGCTGTGATCAATCTGTGTCTGGGCGCAATTATGCAGCCAGCTGCGGCTCAAAACAATCCCGTTGGCAATCTCATTGGCGGAATATTGAATGCAGCGGTCATTCAGGCAGTCCAAGCTGAATGGGAGCAATTACCACTATTGCATGGTTCTTGCCTGAGAACGGAATTGCAAAAGCGCGGCATGGCTCTGTCGGCACTGATCCAGCGCGGGATAGGCCCTTTCCATGCCAGCCTGGCGGCGATTGCTGATCCTTGTGTGCGCCTGCAGGAAGAAGCTGATGCCAATCTGGCGCGTCAACGTAAGGAAGAGGCGGATAGAGCCGCCGAGCTGCGCCGACAAGAACAGGCGCGACTGGATCAAGAGAAAAAACGCGAGACTGAGCGCATTGTGGCTTTACGCAAAGTGACGCTTCGCAAGAATTTTCGTTGTGAGATCCTCGATCAGGCCCTGGTCTTTCAGTCCTTTTGTGATGAAAATCTCTATCGCAAAACCGATGTGACCCAGAGCAATCCTCTGCAGGTTCTCGATGCAATCAATGCCCGCCTCTACCTGGAGGATTTAATTCTCGATCAGGTCGAAATGCCAGATGCCAAAGCGCGGCGTAAGAGCATGATTACACAATTTCCCAATGCCCGTTCTGTTCCTGGCACGCGTTATGACTGCGCTAAAACCAAGACCCCGCGTGAATCGCTGGTCTGCCAGTCTTATGAGTTAAACTTGGTGGATGGGCTTTATTATGATTATTTCAAAAAAGCGACGGCACTTGAGAAAAAAGGACCGGCGATTGCCAAAGAATTTTCTCTCTCAATCGCCCTACAGAAATGTGAGAATGATTCCGTCTGTCTAAAAAAGACTTATGTGGAAGGCATTCAGATCTTTCACGGGCTCTTGCAAGATGGCAAAGTGACCGTGCCAAGCTACCAGGAGTTTATGGATCAGCTGCGCCTGCTAGAGGAAAAGCGCAGTGCAGAAATCACGGCGCAGATTAATTCAGAACGCCAGCGCATGGAGGCCGAGCGCGTGCTGCGCGAAAAGAAGGCAGACGAGCAAAGGCAATTGACGGAAGCTCGCCAGCGCGAAGCCGACAGAGCCCGCGAGGCTGAGCGTTTGCGCCTAGAAGAGGAAAGACTGGCCAAAGAGCGGGCCGAGCAGGAGCAAAAGCGCCTAGCAGAGGAAAGGCTGAGGCAGGAGGCCGAGGCGCAGGAACAAGAGAAGCAAAAATGGTTACAGGCCAGCCAGAAATTATCGCAAGATAAGCCATTGGCTCAGATTCAGCCTGTCTCTTATACACATCTGACGCTGC
>OMIJ01000063.1 GCA_900299065.1 Hyphomicrobiales bacterium | reverse complement strand
TGAGATCGGAACGGCCAAGGAAATGAGTAGAGTGTGGAGCGAGGCAGGCTATTTGATCGATCCCCATACGGCAGTGGCAGTGCATGCAGCTCGCAAGAATTTGGAAAAAAATCCCTCTGTTCCGATGATTGCACTCTCGACAGCGCATCCGGCAAAATTTGGCGATGCGGTCAAAAAGGCCGTTGGTCATGCCGCGCCTTTGCCGGAGCATTTGTCAGATTTGATGGGGCGCAAAGAGCATTTCACAGTTTTGCCCAATGATCAGGGCACAATTGAGCGCTTTGTGCGCGAGCGGGCAAGAGCTGCCCGGGGCTGATTGGGAAAGATCATCGAGGCAAGCTATGGCGCTGTTTGGGTTGCGAGGCTTTTTCGAATCAAGCCCCATCCTTCAGGGCGAAGGCCTCTATATGCGCGCCCCCGAAATGCGCGATCATAGTCAATGGGTCGCGCAGAGAGCCGCCAGCCGGGATTTTCTCACGCCGTGGGAGCCCGATTGGCAAGAGGATGAGCTCTCACGCTCCTCCTTTCGTCGGAGGCTTCAGCGGCAAGCAGAGGATATTGCAAGGGATGAGACTTATCCCTTTTTTATCTTTGAGCTCCAAACACAAGTTCTAATGGGTGGAATTACCCTTGGTCAGGTGCGGCGCGGCATAGCCCAGGCGGGTACGATTGGCTATTGGATGGCGAAAGATCATGCCAATAAGGGGCATATGACCCGCGCTGTTCGAGCATTGGTGGATTATGGCTTTTCGCGCCTGCGGCTGCACAGGATAGAGGCGGCCTGCCTGCCGCATAACCTTGCTTCTATGCGATTGCTTGAGCGCAATGGTTTTCGCAAAGAGGGGCTGGCGCGGTCCTATTTGCGGATCAATGGTCAATGGCAGGATCATGTGCTTTACGGCTTACTGGATGGTGATCCGCGCTGACCGGGGGGATAAGCTCCCCCCTTGCTCTCAGCAAGGCCATTCAGTACCAATTGGAGCGATCACAATTTGGTCATGGTCATGGGTCATTCCCGCCAATGGCAAGGCTTGATGCAATAAGGCATTGAGTTTCCGTTATGTTCCTTTCGTCACAGCGAGGGGAATTCAGATTTCCCAGGATGGCTAGCCCATCCGTTTGCGGACAGGAATTGCGTGCGGCGGATCTTCCTTTTACTGGCCTTGCTTGTTTTGGACATGCTTGCCCTATCCGCCGGCCTGATGGGCTCGGCAGGCGCGGTTGAATCGGTGCGTGTGCCGCTCGATAGCAAGGCGATTGATCTTACTCAAAAAGTCGAGCGCTACAGTTCAACTGGCGATCGCTTGCAGGTGTCTACTGCGCCGGGTTCTGATGGCATTGTGCGGCGTATTGAAGTGAGCGCACGTGAGGCGGGAACGCAGCCGGGCTGGATCGTCTTTGCTCTGACCAATGATACAGATGAGCAGATTGAGCGTTTGATCGTCGCGCCGCATTTTCGACTTGTGGGCTCGGGTGTTATATCGCCGGATCTGGGTGCAACCCGCGTCACGGCAATCACCGCCAGTCAGGGCTTCCCGCCCGAGCGTGAAGAGAGTGATGATGCCGATGTGTTTCGCCTGACGCTTGATCCAGGCACGACGGTCACTTATGTCGGCGAATTGCGAACATCCAATCTGCCGCAAATCTATTTGTGGGAGCCTGACGCTTATAAAGACAAGATCACCAGTCTAACGCTCTACAAAGGCATTGTGATCGGCATTGCCGGCTTGCTCGCCTTATTCCTGACGATTGTCTTTGTGGTGAAAGGCGCGGTGATTTTTCCTGCTGCTGCAGCTTTGGCCTGGGGTGTTCTGGCCTATGTTTGCATTGATTTTGGATTTTGGGTCAAATTATTTGGCTCTCTGGGTGAGAATGATCGGATCTGGCGAGCCGGTGCCGAGACAGTCCTATCGGCCACATTGCTGGTGTTTCTGTTCGCTTATCTTAATCTTAATCGCTGGCATGTGCGCGCTTCGACTATTGGTGCGATCTGGATTGCCTTTATGTGCGCCCTGATCGGATTGGCTATTTATGATGCTCCCTCGGCCTCGGGTGTGGCGCGAATTTCCCTGGCTGCAGTTGCAGGCATTGGTCTTGTACTGGTGCTCTATCTGTCCTTGCATGGGTATGATCGGGCGGTGATGTTATTGCCGACCTGGACTTTACTGGTTGGCTGGGTGGTTGCCGCTGGCTTTACTGTGACGGGCGTGCTGACCAATGATCTAGTCTCGCCAGCGCTCATTGGCGGACTTGTTCTGATTGTTATGTTGATTGGCTTTACGATTATGCAAAATGCTTTTGCCGGTGGCGGGCTTGTGCATGGGTCGGTGAGTGATGCCGATCGCAGGGCCTTAGCTCTTCTTGGCTCAGGCGATATTATCTTTGATTGGGATGTGGGTGCAGATCATATTTATGTTGGGCCAGAGGCTGAACATATTCTTGGTCTGCCACGCGGAGAATTGGAGGGGCCGGCCTCTGACTGGTTTGAGTTCCTCCATCAGTTCGATCGCGATGTCTATCGCCTCACTTTGGATGGCATTTTGGAGCAAAGACGTGGGCGGATCGAAATGGGTCTGCGCCTGCGCGGCAAGGATGGCCGCTATCACTGGTTTTTTCTCAAAGCCCGGCCTGTGGTTGGCGCAGATGGGGAAGTCATTCGAGTGATCGGCACTTTGAGCGATGTGGATGAGTCACGCAGCGCTCAGGAGCGCTTATTACACGATGCTGTGCATGACAATCTAACCGGATTGCCCAATCGGGAGCTTTTGTTTGATCGGATTGAGCATGCACTCAATTTGACAAGGACCGATGGTATTTTGCGCCCGGCGGTTTTGGTGATTGATCTTGATCGGTTCCGTCTGGTCAATTCAGCTGTGGGGTTGCCGGCAGGCGATACAATTTTGCTGACATTTGCCAGGCGCCTGAGCCGATTACTCAAGCCCAGCGACAGTCTTGCCAGATTGAATGGCGATTCATTTGGCATCATGGTTGTATCGGAAGATACAATCGAGCCAATTCTGGCGTTGGCCGAGACGATACGCAAAACACTCGCAACACCCGTCACTTTCAGCGAACGAGAGCTTGCTCTGACTGCCAGCGTCGGGATTGCGCTCTATGATCCCCAATCACATATGCACACCGAAGATATTCTGGGTGAAGCGGAGATTGCTCTTGCGCAGGCCAAACGCAAAGGTGGCAATCGAATCGAAATATTCGAGCCCGAAATGCGGCTCGCTGTGACTCAAAATCTGGCACTCGAGACGGATCTGCGGCGCGCTTTGGAGCGCGGTGAGATCAAAGTCGTGTTGCAGCCCATAGTGGGGCTGGCGGATCGCTCGGTCGTTGGCTTTGAAGCCGGATTGTGCTGGCAGCATTCGCGTTTGGGCTTATTGCAAGCCCCCGAGTTCATGCCGGTGGCTGAAGAAGTTGGTTTGGTTCCGGATTTTGTATTGTTCTGTCTGGAGCGCACGGCGCGTGAGCTGGCGGCCTGGCAGCAGGCGCTGGATGTGCAGCCGCCGATTTTTGCCAGCGTGAATGTTTCGTCCGATCACATGCTACGTTATGATCTCTTGCAAGAAGTAAAGCTGGTCCTGACCAGATGCCGGATCGCCCGCGGCTCATTGCGACTGCAATTCAACGAAGCCCATGTGATGCAGAATCCTGAATATTCGGCGCAGATGTTCGAGCGTTTGCGCGAATTGGGTGTTGGTCTCGTCCTCTATCAATTTGGTGCCAGTGTTATCTCTTTGTCCTATTTGCAACGCTTCATGTTTGATGCGATCAAGCTCGACAAATCATTCATCCATCCCAATCAGAAAAGCGCCAAACCAAAGTTGCTGCGCTCATTAATTTCTCTTGGGCATGATCTGGGCGTGACTATCATTGCTGATGGATTGGAAAGTGAAAGCGACGTGATCGAATTGTCGCAATTGGGCAGCGAGCTGGCGCAAGGCTCAGCTTTTGGTGCACCGCTGACCATTCAAGATGCGCGCAAGCTCATGGGATTGGCGCCTGAAGCTGCTTGAGAGGCAAACAGCTTCAGGCTTCTTGCATGCCTATTTGTGCGCGCTGAAAAAATCGAGAATTGTTTGGTTAAAGAGATCTGGCAATTCCCAATAAGTGGAATGACCCACATCGGACATCACCACCATTTTTGCATTGGGCACATGGGATGCGACCAGTCGCATCATTGTCGGTGGCGCGGCCAGATCAGCGCCACCTGCAATGAACAATGTGGGCACTTTGATTCTGGCCAAGGTCGTCCAATTAAATTTATTTGCATTCTTTGGGCCCAGGCGATTGCCGCTCAATGCCTTGTGTTCCAGTTCGTCCCAGGCTTTGGTGCCTGCCAGATTGGCCGCGCGATAAGAGGGGCCCAATTCGCGAAAATAGCCCGGCATTTCGTCAAATCCTTTGACGCGAGAGGATTTGCTAATTTCTTGATATTCGGGCTCGTCGAGTTCGCCATAAGAGCCACCTGCAACTGCAATGGCTGTCAAGCGATCCGAGTGATCCATCGCATAATCGAGCGTGATTGTGCAGCCCGCCGCCGAGGCAACGATTGCAAATTTCCCCACACCAAGAAAATCCATCAGAGCGGCAAGATCTTTTGAGGGTGTGCCGCCATTGTCCTTATCGGCCGGCTGAGAGCCAAAATAACCACGCCGTGAATAAGCGATCACGCGATAACCTGCTTTAACAAAAGCAGGCTGCTGATAATCCCACACCATTGCGCTGCCTGTGGCCGGATGCAGAAAAACTACAACCGGGCCGGTGCCGCCCGTGTCGCGATAATAGAGCTTTGTTCCCAAGAGTTCTGCCACGCCTTCCTTGAATGGGGCCTGAGCGGGAATGGGGACGGGCGGCTGAAAAGGGCTGGGAGGGACCTGGGCCAGCGCCGGGCCAGAAGACAAGGCGAGCAGGCCGGCACCTGCTAAAACGAGACTTTGTCCGATCAGGCTTCTCCTGCTCAAAAATGTGGCTTTAATCTTGTGATCCATTGTATCCCCCTGATTGTTTGTGGCCGAGCTTAATGGATTGTTTCTGGCTTGCGAAGTCCCCGATGAGATCCAAGGCCTCTTGACCGGCCCTTAAGGATCGATACAAACCCGTTGAGTTTGTTTTTAAGTCCCTGACTTATGGCGCTGCGCGCCGCTTCAGGGTCAGGTGGGCGCAATGTCAAAAAACGCGATGAATTGGTTATCGTCGATTGAAGAGGTGATTGAGGACGCGCGCGCCGGCAAAATGTTCATTCTGGTTGATGATGAAGGCCGCGAGAATGAAGGCGATATTGTTATTCCCGCCCAAATGGCCAATTCTGAAGTCATCAATTTTATGGCCAAGCATGCCCGTGGCCTGATCTGCCTGTCGATGACACAAGCGCGGGTCGATGAGCTCGGCCTCCCCTTAATGTCACAAAGAAATCAAGCGCTTCATTCAACAGCTTTTACTGTCTCCATTGAGGCGCGCGAGGGTGTGACGACAGGCATTTCCGCCGCTGATCGGGCGCAGACCATTGCTGTGGCGATTGATCCGACCAAAGACAGGCGTGACATTGTCACCCCCGGCCATGTCTTTCCCCTTGTTGCGCAAGAGGGCGGTGTGCTGGTGCGGGCGGGACATACGGAAGCGGCCGTTGATATTGCCAAGCTTGCAGGGCTTAATCCCTCCGGCGTCATCTGCGAGATTATGAATGATGATGGCAGCATGGCGCGCATGGCCGATCTGGTGCCTTTTGCGCAATTGCATGGTCTGAAGATTGCTACCATTGCCGATTTGATCGCCTATCGGCGCCGCACGGAAAGATTGATTGATGTGGTTGGCGAATCGAGCATGGACAGCCGCTATGGCGGCAAGTTCAAGGTCAAGATTTATGCCAATAAAATCAATAAATCCGAGCAGATTGCGCTGATCCGCGGGGATATTTCCGGGGATGAGCCCGTGCTGGTGCGCATGCATCAGCATCATATCCTAGCCGATAGTTTGGGGGATATTACCCCGAGCGAGTTTTTTGGCGGCGAGACGCGGGCCCGGGGCGGCGAATTAGAGGCGGCTATGCGGCTGATTGCGCAAAAGGATCGCGGTGTCATTGTGATCATCCGCGAGCCCAGCCTCGCCAGCCTCAGCCATATCCTCAAAGAACGTGATGGCCATGCCATGACCGGGCCGATCCATGAATTGCGCCAATATGGCGTGGGCGCCCAGATCCTTCAGGATCTTGGGGTCAAGCAAATGATTTTATTGACGAATACAAAGCGCAATATTGTTGGGCTTGATGGCTATGGGATCAGTGTCGTGGGTCAGCAGTCAATTCCTGATCTCTTCTGATATTAAGCTTGACTTGACTTGCGTCATTGCCGCCCAATGTGGATGATGAAATTAACAAAGTTCCGAAGGCCTAAGTTATGATTTGGCCTTGGGTGAGGGACCTTCTCGCTTGATCTGAAGTGTCAGATGGGGTGAATGGGAGCAGCGGGAGTAAAACAGGCGGATGTCGATCATGTCTAGAGAGACCAGCATGCTCAAACTGAACGGTCTCGAGCTCGAAGTTCAGCGGCGTGGATCCGGCTCACCCCTGCTCATTTTGACGAATGAAGAAGAGCTTGAGCTCGATTCTCCCTTGCTCGACAGGCTGGCTGATAAGCATGAGCTCATCATTCCTTCAGCGCCGGGGTTTGGTCACTCCGAGCGACCGGAGTGGATCAGTAATCCTGATGATATTGCCTACATATACATGGATTTGCTGGATCATTTGGGGATCCGTACCATATCTGTAATCGGTTTTTCCCTGGGGGGCTGGATTGCCCTGGAAATGGCAACAAAATCGCACACGCTCTTTTCCAAGATCCTGCTTGTTGATCCTTATGGCGTGAAGACAGGCGGCGTGACGGATCGTGATTTCCAGGACATTTGGACCCTGCATCCCAATAAGGTGGCCGCGCTCAAATGGCATGACCAAAGCAAAGGCAAGCGTGATTATGCCTCTATGAGTGATGATCAATTGTCGATCGTGGCCCGCAATATTGAGAGTTTTGCCCGCTTCTGCTGGGAGCCTTATCTGCACAATCCCAAATTACGCAAGCGGCTCAATCGTATTCACGCTCCTACTCTGATCGTGTGGGGTGAGAATGATGGCATAGCAACTCCCGCTTACGGCAAGAGTTTGGCGGCTTTGATTAAGGGATCAAGGTTCGAAACTATTGCTTCAGCGGGACATTTCCCGCATCTTGAACAGCCGGATCATTTTCTGGCCCTGGCAAATTCATTCATCGGTTGAACTGACACCTGACGTGGAAGGATAAAGCGCATGTTTGCTTGGCACTTTACCGAAATGCCCTATCCCCATTTACCGCCGCTCGACACCTTGTCGACAATGCGGGTGTCCTTGCCCAATTCGCATTATGATCCCAAGATTGGTGCGGATCTCTACAATCGCTATTTGGATGAATATGTCATCGCCTCCGAACTGGGGCTTAATCTGCTCTTGAATGAGCATCACCAGACCGCAACTTGCCTTGATGTGGCTGCGCCTTTGTCTGCAGCGATTGTGGCGCGCCAGACTAGCCAGGGGCGCATTTGTATTCTGGGCAATCCTGTTGCCAATCGCAATGACCCCATTCGTATTGCCGAAGAAATGGCGATGATCGACAATATTTGCCGGGGTCGTCTCGATGTGGGCTTTGTGCGCGGCGTGCCTTATGAAATTTTTGCCGCCAATACCAATCCGACCCAGACAGTTGAAAAACTCTGGGAGGGCATTGATCTGACCGTCATGGCCTGGACCAGTCAGGAGCCGTTCAATTTTGAAGGTCGCTTCACGCATAGGCGCATGGTCAATCTTTGGCCACGTCCCTATCAGACACCCCATCCAGCCATCTGGATCACAGGATCGAGCGATCTTGAATCCATCAAAAAGGCAGCTGGCCGTGGTTATGTCTTTGCCACCTTCTTGCAGCCTTATGACAAAGTGAAGGCGATGTTTGACGCCTATCGCAGTAATTATCATGATTGTGGTCTGCCTGGTGGTGGTGGCATGGCCTATATGCCGCTGGTTTATACGGCTGAGACCGAAGAAGAGGCGGAGGCGGGCGCCAAGGAATTGACCTGGTATCTGGCCGCTAAGGCTGAGCCGCAATACCGCAATCCTCCCGGTTATGTTCCTGTCTCATTCAATGTGAATGCGCTGCGCGGAACATATTCGGGCCGCACCGATGCCATGCGTGCACAAAGCCTTGAGTTTCTCAAAGAGCAGGGCGTGATGATTTATGGCACGCCTGATTCTGTGGCCAAGCAGATCAAGCGTTTCTATGATCTTGTCGGTGGCTTCGATCATCTTTTGATGATGCAGCAGGCAGGTTCACTCGATCATGCCCGCACAGTCAAGAGCATGACCATGTTTGCTCGCGAGGTCTATCCGCAGATTAAGGATCTACCGCGCTCGCAGCCTTTGAATGCAAAGGCTGCTGCTGAATGAGGCCGGGACATTTTGTCTCGATTGATGGGATCAAAACACATTATCTCGAGGCCGGCGTTGAGCATCGCGGCCAGCGGCCGACGATTTTGCTTCTGCATTCAGCTGAATTTGGCGGAGCGGCTGAATTCACTTGGGAGTTTAACATAGAGGCGCTGGGGCAGGCTTTTCATGTGCTGGCCCCAGATCATTTAGGCTTTGGGCGCACGGATAAGATCTTTGACTTTGGGGGTCAGTTCGACAAGCGCATTGCGCATATTCGCCGCTTCATCGAGATCATGTGTGTCAGCAAAGTGCATGTGATTGGATGTTCCATGTCCGGCGGCCTGAGCCTCACTGTGGCGGCGCGCTCCAATCCTGATTGGCCTATGGTGAGCTTGACCGTTTGTTCGGGCGGCGGTGAATCGCCCGATAATGAAGCGCGTCGTGTGCTCAATTCCTATGACGGCACGCGCGAACATATGCGCAAAATAGTCGAGGTTATGTTTGTAGAGCGTAAATGGGCTGAAGATCCGGCCTATATCGACAAGCGCTGGGAAATGGCGAATATGCCAGGCGCTTGGGAGGCGACGGCGGCCGCGCGCTTCAAGGCATCCTTCCGGGCTCCAACGGGCTGGAAAGGTGATCGCGAAATCATCGATTATAGCAAGATCAAAGTGCCGACCTTGGTCTTTGCGGGCCGACATGATCCCTTGCGCAATCCTGGCTATACGGATGACTTTGTCCCGCTTATTCCCGATGCGCGCCTGCATGTGTTCGAGACAGCCGCGCATATGGGTAATATTGAATGTGCCGAGGAATTTAACACCAATGTGTTGCGCTTCCTGACGGCGCTGGCGGTTTGAACGCAGAGCAAGCTTGCGATTTGCCGATCTGCTTCGTATGGAAGAGGCGCTATCTTCCGCTGTCGCTATCTTTGAAGTTCTGCAAGGAGTTATGACGTGTCGTCTGTATCTCAGGGCCTGATTGATGTTCGCCTCACCGCTATTCGCTATGCGGCGCGCGATACAAATCTGTATGAATTTCGTCCCCTAGATGGCCAGCCCCTTCCCAGCACGGATCCGGGCGCGCATATCGACATTCATTTGCCCAATAAAATGATGCGCCAATATTCGTTGGTGTCTTCAGGGCTTGATCCGCGTTCCTATGTGGTGGGCATTAAGCGCGATCCGGCCAGTCGCGGTGGGTCAGCCTATATTCATGAGCAGCTCAAAGTTGGCACTGTGCTGAAGATCAGCCAGCCGCGGAATAATTTTCATCTCGTGGAATCGGCTCCCCACACCATTCTGGTGGCAGGGGGCATTGGCATTACTCCGCTCTATTGCATGAGCCAGCGTTTGGGTTCACTCGGGCGTCCCTGGCATTTATATTATTCCTGCCGTTCGCGGGCGGAGGCCGCCTTTCTCGAAGAGCTGGGATATTACGATTGCGTGACCTTCAACTTTGATGAGGAGAATGGCGGCAAATATCTCGATCTGACTCGTATTGTCGCCGAAGCGCCCAAAGATGCGCATATTTATTGCTGCGGACCTTTACCCATGCTGCGGGCCTTTGAAGAGGCGACCAAATCCTTCCCCAGTCATCAGGTTCATGTCGAATATTTCACTGCCCAAAGTGAGGTGGCCTCGGAGGGTGGCTTTATTCTGGAGCTGGCGCGCTCCAAGCGCGAAATTGTGGTGGCCAAGGGGCAATCTCTGCTCGATGCTTTGCGCGAGCATGGCGTGGATATCACTTATTCCTGCGAAGAAGGCGTCTGCGGGGCCTGTGAGACGGCTGTTTTGTCGGGCACGCCTGATCATCGCGATTCGATCCTGACTGAATCAGAGCGTCAGGCCAGCAAGACCATGATGGTGTGCTGCTCGGGCAGCAAAAGCGACCGGCTGGTGCTGGATTTGTGAGGGCTATTTGATTTGAGATTGTGATGGCGCGGGATTAATTGCCCGCGCCATATTGTCTTAATCTTCGACAAATGCCACTTCGCGCGTTTTTCTAAATTGTGGCAAAACGATCAGCGCTACAACGATCAGAGCCAACACAAGCAATGTTGCCGAGATCGGGCGGCTGAAAAAGATCATCGGATCACCGCGTGAGAGCACCATGGATCTACGCAGATTCTCTTCCATCAATGGGCCAAGGATGAAGCCCAGGATGAGCGGTGCGGGTTCACAATCCAGGCGCAAGAGCAGATAACCAAAGCCCGTGAAGATTGCAGTCAGCACAATCTGCACAAAGCTGGAGCTGGTGCTGTAAATACCAATCATGCAGAACATGATGATGGCGGGATAGAGCAGGCGATAAGGCACAGAGAGCAGCTTCACCCATAAGCCGATCATTGGCATATTGATAATCACCAACATCAGATTGCCGATCCACATGCTCGCCACCATGCCCCAGAAAAGATCAGGACGTGTCTGCATGACTGCAGAACCTGGCGCTATACCTTGAATCATCATCGCACCCATCATCAGCGCCATAATGGCATTGGAGGGCAGACCAAGAGTCAGCAGAGGAATAAAGGAGGTTTGCGAGGCCGCATTATTGGCTGATTCAGGTCCAGCAACGCCTTCAATCGCACCCTTGCCAAATCGGCTGGGGTCTTTCGCCAATTTCTTTTCAATTGTGTACGCCGCAAAGGAGGCAAGCACCACGCCGCCGCCGGGCACAATCCCAAGCAAGGATCCCGACAGTGTGCCTCTCAAAACGGCTTTCCAGGAATCCTTGAAGTCTTGCAGGCTGGGCCAAAGATCGCGAATGCGTGTTGACATAGCTTGGCGCGCGACTTCCGGACCTTCCAGATTTTTGATGATTTCGACAATGCCGAACATGCCAATCACCATGGGCAGGAAGTCCATTCCATCCCATAATTCTTCGACGCCGAACGTAAAGCGTTGCACGCCGGTGTTCACATCCGTGCCAATCAGGCCGAACAAAAGCCCGATCAGGATCATCGCTACGGCTTTGACCAAGGAGCCATGGGCCATCACAACGGCAGTGACGAGGCCCAGAACCATGAGCGCAAAATATTCAGGTGAGCTGAATTTTTGAGCAAAGGCCGCCAATGGCGGGCCAAAAGCAGCAATGAACACTGTGCCGACACAACCAGCAAAGAATGAGCCCAGTGCCGCCACGCCTAAAGCAGCGCCTGCGCGTCCCTGCTTGGCCATTTGATGGCCGTCAATACAAGTAACAACCGATGAGGCTTCACCGGGCATATTGACCAGAATGGATGTTGTTGAGCCGCCATATTGCGCGCCATAATAAATACCTGCCAGCATGATCAGGGATGTAAGCGGACCGAGGCCGTAAGTGACTGGCAAGAGCATGGCAATGGTTGGAATGGGGCCAATGCCGGGCAATACGCCAATGAGTGTGCCGAGCATGCATCCGATCAGACAAAAGAAAAGATTGTTCAGCGAACCGGCAGCGATGAAGCCATCAATCAGATTGTTCAGGAAGCCAAGATCCATCTTACTTACCCCACCATGCCGGAAGCGTTTGACCAAGGCCGTAGATGAAGACGAATACGGCGAACACTCCCATGCCTATGGCCAGAAGCAGAGTTTCCTTGATGTCGAATTTTGCTCGCCGGGCAAAGGTAGCAATGATGATCATCACGGCAACCGAAAAGGCCAATCCAATGCGCTCGATCAGATAGCCAAAAGCAAGCATGGAGAGAACAATGAAGAACAGAGGCCGCAATTGCGGCTTTTCGATCTCTGGTCCATCAATGGCAAAAGATTTGATCATGACTAGCAGACCAAGAGCGGCGATCAGGCCGCTTAGCATCATTGGAAAATAGCCTGGTCCCATGCGTGAGGCTATGCCGATATTCAGATTTCGGCCAAACCAGAATCCGCCAAGCCCTATTAGAATGAAGAGTAATCCTGCGCCAAAATCGCGCGGGCTTTTCACTTTAATCATTCGCCGTCCCCTCTTGGCGTTCCTCGAATTGACGATTGGCTCCTAGGTCCGGCCTGATATATACGACTGGAAACCATATTTATTTTGACATCTCACACAGGCTGCAACTATCTCCCGCGGTGCAATTTTGTCAAGTTTCTCGCCTCTCTGACGAGCGTGTCAACCATCATAGATCAGCTTGCAAGCCTGCTTTGTGAGCATGCTTGAGAGGTGAGTGAATGGGCAGGCACTTCATGGGCAAGTGTGCGTGTTGCTTAATGCGAGAGGTTGATTAAGACAGCGAAGTGCAAGAGCCCTTCCTCTTACCTGTCAGCCAATCTTATCATGTTCAGCTTGATTGTTTGTGCGCCCGTCGAGGTGCATGTCCCATTCAATGGGCCGAGCGGGAGAGATTGATTGCTTCATTTAAACAGCAGAGCTCTATCGAGAGTGGTTGAGTGCTTAAGCCATCAGGGGTTGCGCTCTCTTTTGCAGATTCACAGGCAGCTCACCCTAAAAGAGGATTGATGTGTCCAGAACTGGTCTGGGGTGAGGCGAGCCCTTTCACGGGGTAGGCACCGGAGCCTTGATCTTAATTTAAATATTTATAATCAGTATCTTAAATTATATTCTTTCGATCTGGCTCTTGCTTTAGGACCATCAAAGTCCATATTTTAAAGTCTGGTTCGTCTGCGCCATTCACAAGGCTGATTGTCCCTTCAAAATCAGGCTTGATGAGCCTTGCAAGCGCCCTATTTTTTGGTTGCGCTTATCTTCCAAGTCTTTCATTGTAGGGGCAGAAGAGTGAAACAGGCGCCAAAGTTGCGTCGGACCGAAGGAGGAAAACGCCATGGGATTTTGGCACCGCGGCATGTCTGCAACGATTGTCGCCACATTGGGAATGATGCTTTTTGCAGGACAATCCTTAGCTCAAACCAATTGGCCTGAAAAACCAGTCCGCGTCACCATTGGCTTTGTTGCTGGTTCGGGTGCCGATATTCTCACGCGTTATTATACGCGCAAGCTTGAAGAGCTCACCAAACAATCCTGGATCGTTGACAATAAAGCTGGTGCATCAGGCAATATTGCAACACGCACAGTCACTACTTCAGCGCCTGATGGTTATAATCTTTTGTTCCTTGCCAATTCTGGAATTGTGGGATCGAAATTCTTGTTCAAGGATTTACCTTTCGATACGATGAAAGAATTGCGCCCTGTTGCATCTTTCGCTTCGATCATATTCATCTTAGTGATTGATCCAAAGTCAGAGGTGAAGACGGTTACTGACCTTGTTGCAAAAATGAAGGGCAAGAAAGACAATTTGTTTGGGTTCACCAATCCCACCGGTCTTTTGGCGGCAGAGTCCATTAAGATCATCACAGGCATGCCGGCTAAATCTGTCTCCTACAAGACGACTGCTGATGCTATGCGTGATATCCAGCAAGGCAGTCTGGATTTCATGGTGATGGATGGCACTTTTGCTACCCAGCAGGTTAAGCAAAATCAGTTGAAGGCTTTGGCGGTGACCACAGCAGAGCGTATGCCAGCTTTGCCTGATGTTCCTCCGCTGAAGGATGCGGGTGTTCCTGGCTTTGACTTCAGCCCATGGTGGTCTGTCTATGCTCCGACGGGCACGCCGCAACCCATCATGGATAAGCTCGAGGGGTTGATCAAACAGATCAACGATATGCCTGAAACCAAGACCTTCCTTGAGAGTGTTGGCTCAGTGCCAACTTTCTATACAGGCAAAGAGGCATATGCAAAGTTGCAGAAGGAAGAAACGGATATTTGGCCGCCGCTTGTGAAGGCCGCTGCTATTGAACCGCAATAATCACTCTTGATCATTCATCGCTTCGGTCCTGTTGGCCACATAAAGGGAAAAGCAAATGGCATTACCAACGAAAATTCTAAAAACTCTAGCAATTGGCGCAATGGGCGTTTGCGCCCTTGCAGGTTCGGCTTTCGCACAGGCCGCTTTTCCGTCCAAGCCCATTAAAGTTGTCATCGGATTGCCCGCTGGCAGTGGCGCGGATATTCTCGGCCGCTATTTTGCCCGCCAGCTCGAAGCGCAGTCAAAGCAGACTGTGATCGTCGACAATCGCCCCGGCGCGACATCCAATATTGCCATTCGCTATGTGAAGGGCGCTGAGCCAGATGGCTATACAATCTTGTTTATCGCCAATTCGAACATGGCGGGCAGCCGTTATTTGTTCAAGGATACAGGCTTTGATACGGTGAAGGACTTCACCCCCATTGCATCCTTTGCGCAGATCACCTTTATCATGGTCGTGTCGCCCAAATCACCACTCAATAATCTGCAGGATGTGATCGCTCATTTGAAGAAGAAGGGCGATAATCTGTATGGCTATACCAATCAGACCGCTCTACTCTCAACTGAATTGTTCAAGCAGATGACGGGCTCGCCGGCAAAATCGGTGGCTTATAAGACTGCACCTGATTCCATGCGCGATATTACGGATCAGCAGCTCGATTTCATGATCATGGATGGCACATTTGCCGCCGGCCAGGTTCGCAATGGGGCTTTGAAGCCTATCGCTGTGACCACGAAAGTGCGTAGCCCGACCTTCCCAGATGTTCCCACAATGCAGGAAGCGGGCTTGAAGGATTATGAATTTGCGCCTTGGTGGGCAGCTTATCTGCCCGTTGGTACGCCTGAGCCTGTTCGTGCTAAGCTCGAGAGCTATTTCCTGGCTATCAATGCCATGCCTGAGACGCCGAAGTTCCTTGAGACCGTCGGCGCCATTTCGCAAAACGATAATGGCAAGCAGGCTGATGAGCGTTTGAAGGCTGAGATTCCAAAGTGGGAGCCGATCGTCAAGGCTGCTGGCATTGAGCCGGAATGAGAGATCTGAATATAGATTGAAATACAAAACGCGTCGGCATGGCCGGCGCGTTTTTTTTATCGAATGATTCACATTAGGTGCCGCGTGGTTTGGCGCGCGTTGTGGGTGATGCGCTAGCTGGATCATCAGGCCAGACATGGCGCGGATAACGGCCTTTCATTTCTGTTTTGACGGATGACCATGAGCCTTTCCAGAATCCCGGTAAATCACGTGTGATCTGAATGGGGCGATGAGCAGGCGAGAGCAAATGCAGTGTCAAAGGCACCCGCCCGCCAGCTAAAGTTGGATGCTTGGCAAGTCCGAATAATTCCTGCACGCGAATTGATAGAACAGGGCCTGCTTCGGCCTCGTAATCAATGGCGATTTGTGAGCCTGTCGGGGCCTCATAATGCGTAGGCGCTTCATCCTCGAGACGTTTGGCCAAATCCCAGGGCAGCAGGGCTTTGAGTGCTTGTTCAAGATCATCATGCGTGATGTCTGCAAGGCTGGTGCGGCCAAGGATGAAGGGCGCGAGCCAGCTTTCAGCCTGATCACTCAGAGCCTCATCTGATAGGTCCGGCCAGATGTCTCCTTCGGCCTGACGTAAAAATTGGATGCGATCGCGCCATTGCTTTTGTGCTTTTGTCCAGTTCAGGCGTTTGATGCCAAGACTTGCAAGACCACGCGCCAAAGTTTGTGCAGCCTGTTCATTGGCCGGCACAGCAAGATTTTGCTCGCTGATTACCAAGGCGCCAAGACGGCGCATACGCCTAGCGCGTAAAGAAGCGCTGGCCTTGTCAAATTGCAAGTCCTCTTGCCAGATTAGCGCCTGCGGCTGTGCTTGTTCAATGTCAGCCAGCGTCAAAGGTGCTGCAGCCAGAATGCGCGCTGAGGCGGCGCGCCCTGAGATTTCAGCTATAGCAAGCCAGTCCTGACGCGCGAGATGATCATGGGGTTCGACATAACAGGCACGGCCATTGGCCATAATAAATTCACCGGGCTTGCCGCGGGCTTTGGCAATTCTGTCGGGATAGGCCAGGGTGATGAGCTGCCCAATCTCTTGTATGGAGGCGCTCGCCTCATCATTTGTATCGGTGAAGCGCCGGGCTTGTTGTGCCCAGCCTCTGGCTAATTTGCGCGCATCTTCGGCACGCTTGGAGCGATCGCGCCGAAAACGCTCGACACGCTCGCATAGATCAATGCTATCGCCGCCCAGACCGCGCTCTACCAATGTAGCGGCAAGATCAGCAGCCAATTGCGCTTGCCCATGATGAGCAGCTTCAACAACCATGCGCGCCAGACGCGGCGGCAGGGCAAGCGCTCTGATTGCGCGGCCTTGATCGGTCAGATTGAAGCTCTCGTTCAATGCCTCAATCTGGCGCAGCAAAGTGCGGGCTTCATTGAGGGCGGGAATGGGCGGTGGATCAAGCCAACTCAAAAGAGAGGGATCGCGAATGCCCCATGCGGCTAGATCCAGCACAAGGCTGGAGAGATCGGCAGATAAAACCTCGGGAGGCGAGAAAGCTTCTAATGCACCGGTTGCGGCTTCTTCCCACAGACGATAGCAGACGCCGGGTTCAGTGCGTCCGGCGCGGCCACGTCTTTGATCAGCTGCGGCACGTGAGGCGCGCACCGTCTCCAATCTTGTCAGGCCAAGATCGGGCTCATAGCGCGGTATGCGCGCAAGGCCGGAATCAACGACAATGCGCACGCCTTCAATGGTCAGTGAGGTTTCTGCAATGGATGTTGCAAGAACAATTTTACGCCGTCCATTGTGTGCAGGAGAAACAGCCAAATCCTGAGCTTCTCGATCCATTGCACCATAAAGCGGGCAAAGATCAATGAATGGGTCTTTGATCTTCTCACCGAGCAAAGAAGCCGTGCGATTGATCTCGCTTTGCCCAGGCAGAAAAGCAAGCAAGGAGCCTGTTTGAGTGGCGAGTGCCTGCAGAATGGTTTTGGTCATTTGCTCTTCGATGCGCAACGCGCCATCGCGGCCCACGTAAATTGTCTCAATGGGAAAGGCGCGCCCCAAGCTTTCGATGACGGGTGCTTCACCCAATAGGCTTGCGACGCGCGCGCCATCCAATGTGGCCGACATGACAAGAATACGCAAATCTTCGCGCAGACCCGATTGCGCATCGAGGGCTAGGGCCAGTCCAAGATCAGCATCGAGTGAGCGCTCGTGATATTCATCAAAGAGTATAGCCGCCACGCCCTCAAGTGCCGGATCATCAAGGATCATGCGCGTGAAGACGCCTTCGGTGACAATTTCTATGCGGGTTTTATCCGAGGTTTTGGATTGCAAACGCACGCGTAAGCCAATTGTCTCGCCCAGCTTTTCGTCCAGCATGGATGCCATGCGCTCGGCTGCGGCGCGCGCGGCCAATCTGCGCGGCTCAAGCATAATGATCTTGCCTTTGCGACAGAAGTCCTGCTCAAGCAGAAAAAGAGGGACTCGCGTTGTTTTGCCTGCGCCCGGGGGTGCGACAAGAACGGCAGATGAATGATTGTGCAAAGCGCTGCCAATCTCCGCCAATACGGATTCTATGGGCAGGGCGGGTGACGCCTGCACCATTAATAGTCCCGGCTTTGATCTGGCAAATGCATATATCGCCTCTTAATCCTGCGTCGCTTGATTAAAAGTGGCGCGGAAGGGATGGGCGGGATAGACGCCTAAAATGCGCACTTCCTTGGAGAAGAAGTTGAGTTCTTCAAGCGCCATGGCAAGGGCTGGATCATCGGGATGGCCTTCGACATCAGCGAGAAATTGGGTGGCTGAGAATTCGCCGTCCACCATATAGCTTTCCAGCTTGGTCATATTCACGCCATTGGTGGCAAAGCCACCCAGCGCTTTATAGAGCGCCGCAGCGACATTGCGCACGCGAAAGACAAAGCTGGTGAGAATGGGGCCTGCGCCTTGCGTGGCCCATTGCGGCTCTTTGGAGAGAATGACGAAGCGCGTGGTATTATAGCTCTCGTCTTCAACATTGTGAGCGAGAATTTGCAGGCCGTAAATATCGGCAGCCATAGCAGGAGCGAAAGAGGCTCTTGTTGGATCATTCCATTGCGCGACCTCACGTGCAGACCCTGCTGTATCGCCCGTTACAATCGGGGTGAGTCCCAATTGACGTGTGATCTTGCGGCATTGGCCCAAAGCATGCACATGGCTATAGACGGATTTGATCGTCTCAAGAGAGGCTGATTTGATCGCCATCAATTGAAAATGAATGGGCAGGAAATATTCGCCAATGATGTGCAGGCCGGAGGCGGGCAGGAAATGGTGAATATCTGCGACGCGCCCGGCGATGGAATTTTCAATCGGGATCATGCCCAGACTTGCTGTGCCATCGGCAATGGCGGCAAAGGCATCTTCAAAAGAAGCGCAGGGCATGGGTGTCCAGTCGGGAAAAACATCGGCGCAAGCGATATGCGAATTGGCGCCAGGTTCACCTTGATAAGCTATGATCTTCGTGTTCACTGTCTTTGTCCCAATATTGCGCGTGCGCGCTCCAGATCTTCAAATGTATCGACGCCAAGGGGCACTGTGTCTACCAGCGCGACATCTATGCGCATGCCAGCTTCCAGCGCTCTTAATTGCTCAAGCTTTTCTCTTTGCTCCAGGGGGGAGGGCGGCAGGCCTACAAATCTCTCGAGGCTTGTTCTACGAAAAGCATAAAGGCCGATGTGATGCAGTAAGGGGCCTTCGCCATAAGGTGCGCTGGCCCGCGTGAAATAAAGCGCCCGTAACATATCGGGGGCGATTTGCGTGCCAACAACTTTCACGACATTGGGATTGCTGCGCTCTTCCTCGCGCGTGATGATGCAGGCCAGGGTCGCAATATCGACTTGAGGCTCAGACAAGGGCTTTAATGCAGCGCGCACGGGGGCGGGCTCAATGGTTGGCAGATCGCCCTGCACATTGATCACCACATCATGCTTATGATCGGGATCAAAGCGGCTAATGGCTTCAAAAATACGATCCGAGCCGGATTGATGATGCAGGCCGGTGAGTACAGCCTCGCCGCCCGCAGCTTTGATGGCTTCGATGATAGCGTGTGAATCCGCGGCAACCAGAACGGGGCCGACATCGGCCTCACGCGCGCGGCGCCAGACATGCACAATCATCGGCTCACCCTGCAGGTCTGCCAGAGGCTTGTTGGGCAAACGGGTCGAGGCCATACGGGCCGGGACCAGCACAATGGGATTGGACATCAGCTTTCCGGATCTCTGTCCGATCCGGGCCGGTGAGGTCTGGCCGGCTGGATGGTGACAAAAAGTATCAAACTCATCCATTTATACGTGTTGCCAAGCGGGGCGCAAAGCGGTTAATCAACCCCCTGAAGCGCCTTGAGGCTCTGGCCCGGGTGCAAATTGGCGCCGGGAAGGGGTTTCCGGTGCTACGTGTTGGATTTAACCTGGAGCCACAGGGCATGGATTCCTTTGAGTTCAATAAGATAGCTGGCGCTGTGCTGGGCACTTTGCTGTTTTTGATGGGCCTCGGCCTGTTTTCGGATGGTCTGTTTTCGCATGCGCCTCTCAAAGCAGCAGGCTATGACCTGCCCGGCGCGAGCGAGGAACATGCGCATGGCGGCACTGCTGAGCATGCTGCCCCCTCCGAACCTTTGCCGGTTTTGCTTGCGGCGGCTGATGCCAAGCGCGGGGAAGCGCTCGTCAAGCCCTGTGCCACCTGCCACAGCTTTGATAAGGGCGGTGCGGCCAAGGTTGGCCCGCCTCTCTATGGTGTGGTGACGCGCAAAATGGCTTCTCTTGATTTTGGTTATTCCGAAGCTCTCAAGGGTAAGGGCGGCGCTTGGGATTTTGAGTCGCTGAATTCTTTCATCACTGCGCCCTCCACCTATGTCAAAGGCACTAAAATGGCCTTTGGCGGCGAAAAGGATGCGAAAAAGCGCGCTGATATTCTGGCTTATCTGCGCTCGCTATCTGATGCACCGGCAGCTTTGCCAGCCAAATAGATTTGTTTGGGAGATGCTCTCTTTTCAAAGGCCGGGTTAGCCCGGCCTTTTTGTTATGGCAAGACTGGCGAGCGCGCCAAAAAGCGACATAATCAGCTCGAATCATGTGAGGTTCTCTGCGTCTGAGCTGGGCGTATCGCCATTTGGGGAAAAAGATGGACTTATCGCGGCGTTCAACCTTGGAGCTTGGTGCGGGCCTTTTGAGCGCTGGCCTTTTGACGCCAGTACGTGCATTGGCGCAGGGCCCAGCAAACTCCGGTGCAAGCGCACAGAGCGTTTCGCATGGCTTCTCCACCTTTGGCGAATTAGCCGAAGCGCCCGATTTCAAATATTTCCGATATGTGAATCCCAAAGCGCCCAAGGGTGGCAGCTTGATGATTCAAATCTACAACACATCCGGCAATCAGAATTTTGAGACCTTCGACACGTTCAACATTTATGTGTTCAAGGGCGATGGTGCGGCGGGCATGGATGCGACCTTTGATAGTCTGATGGCTGGCTCTGCTGATGAGCCGGGGGCAGCCTATGGCCTCTTGGCGCATCAAGTGCGCACTTCAGCTGACAGGCTGAGCTATTGGTTTGATTTGCGTAAAGAGGCACGTTTTCATGATGGCTCGCCAGTGCGCGCGCAAGATGTTGCCTTCTCGCTCAATATTCTCAAGGACAAGGGCCATCCTGTCTATCGCAGCATTTTGAGTGAAATGCTTGGCGCCGAGGCTGAATCTGATGATGTTGCAGTGGTGCGCTTCAGCCCTAATCGCAGCCGCGATTTGCATTTGGTGATTGGTGCTTTGCCAATTTTTTCGAAAGCCTATTGGGCGTCAAGAGATT